>JAOZSZ010000077.1 GCA_029939385.1 Pontiella sp.
TGTAGGTTCGAGTCCTACCGCCGGAGCCACTTTTAAACCTGTATTTCCAATAAGGGAATACAGGTTTTTTTTATTCCTTTTTAAAAGGCTAGTTTTTGTTCGATTCGCTTTGATCGAGTTGGTTTTTATACTCAATTGAACAATCCGGGCAGATGCTATGGCTGAATTCAGCCTTTGTGTTTTCCTTAAGATAGGTATCAATCTTTTGCCAGTTACCATTGTCATCCAGAATTCTTTTACAGTGAGTGCAAAGAGAGTGTATCCCTCCAAATTCCTGTACCTGAGCGAGCGCTGATTGGAGGCTTTCATTCGCATCCTCCAATGTGGCCGCTCTCTTGGAGAGCATTCGGTTCATATTCCGTAAATGGCCTAGCGAGATCGCTGTCAGTATTTTGATCGCAATATATGCGGGGGAACTCACAACGCTTATATAACTGGTAGAAATCTCAAATTGGCTATAGATATGAGAGGTTATGGGCACAAGGATGAGTGCAGAAACTAGCCCAATAGTGATGCCATAAAGCCACGCCAAATATCCAACTAAGCCAATGCCTAGAATAAAGTATGGTTCACTACTGGGTACAATATAACGTAGCAGTAGGCCGTATCCGGCACTTGCTGTTAGCGCGATAATCAGTCTGATATATTTATTCATGGTAAGGCTTTTAATTTAATAATCTTCTTATGGATACTGCCCAGAAGACGCAAGACCTGTGCCAGAATCAAAACCAAACATTAAATTCATATTTTGTAACGCATTACCGGCTTGTCCTTTCATTAGATTATCAATGTAGGAAATGATCCGTAGCCGGTTATTACGCACATCTACATCAACCGTCAGATTGCAATAGTTTGTGCCCCGCACATCGGCAGTGCTTGCTGGAGTCGTCGCATCTTGCACTCGTACAAAGGGGTTGTCCTTGTTGAATTCCCTGTAAATTTCAAGCACTTCATCTGCAGATTGGCCATCCAGTGAGGCATAGAGACTCGACATAATTCCACGGCAAACGGGAACCACTTGTGCGGTAAAAGTGATCTGTACATCTTCTTCGCTGAGAGCACTTAGTTCTTGTTCCACTTCAACCACATGCTGATGCCCCGCCAGTTTATAGGCATTCATGTTGTCATAGCGATTAGGATAGTGAAATGCGGCGCTGGGCTTCTTTCCCGCACCGGAAACGCCGGTTTTGCAATCACAGATAATGCTTTTCACATCGACAAGGCCTGCGGCAATAGCTGGTGCAAGGCCTAGAATACAGCTTGTTGCAAAGCAACCGGGATTTCCAACAAGCATCTGTGTGTGATTAATATCATGTAGTTCGGGTAGACCATAAACGGTTTCCATGAGCAGATCAGGTGCTTTATGAATGGGGTCGAGTCCAATAAAATTAGCATATTCAGCATATTGTTCTGATGTGCTGAACCGGAAGTCACCACTATAATCAATAACCTTGGCGCCTCGTTCCAGTTCCGCTGTGGCATTCTTCATGCCCACACCATCGGGGGTAGAAAAGAAAACGACGTCGTATTCTTCCTCTGTCTTTGGATCGTCTGGAGAAACAATGACTTCATCGCAAAACCCCCGGAGGTGAGGGAAAACATCACTCATCTTTCGTCCGGTATCAGAAAGGCTTACAAGACAGCCTATCTCCGTTTCCGGATGCTTCAGTAGAAGTTCCGTAATTCCTACTCCTCCATATCCCCCTGCGCCTACCACTTTTGCTTTGATCATAGATTTTTCCTTAATAAAAAATGCGAAAGGAAATTAAACTACCCTTTCGATTGAATCGACACTAAATTGGCGGAACTTCCTTTAAAGAATAAAGATTCTCCGCTAAAAAAGATCCAATGAAAATTGGAATTCTATCAGATACGCATGGCAATCGTCTCTCTTCGGCAACGGCCGCGCATTGGAGGGTTAAGTCGGGGGTTAGCGCAGTATTCCATTGTGGTGATATTGGGGGGGCGGATGTGCTTACTGAATTGGCCGCAGTGTTCGAGCCTTTGAATATCCCAATCTATGCGGTGTATGGAAATGTGGATACCTATTCTCCCGATTGGAAATTTTTCCCAACTCATATTGGAGTAAGCTTGTTGGGTCGATTTGGTGAAGTGAATGTGAAAGGGAAGAGCATTGCACTGCTCCATAGTGATGACCGAGTTCGGTTTCACAAAACGATTGAATGTGGAGAATATGATGTTGTCCTCTTTGGTCATTCGCATGTTATATACGATCATACCGTAGGGCGCACCCGTTGCATTAATCCGGGGTCTGCGGGGCGGGGTACTCCCAACACCTGCGCGGTGCTTGATTTTGACTCTAGCGAACTTTCTATACTCAACATTTAACCATAGAGATTAGCTTGTTGCTAAATCCCTTTAATAACAGCAAGGATTTCCCCCTGCATTAGCCTCGATTTTTAGAGGCTTTAACTAGGGCAAAGAAACGGTCTTCATATTTTTCCCATAGACCGTTTTCCTTGAGGTGTTCCGCTAATGCGTTGATCTCCGATGGGTTGCGCGAGGCATCGAGGAACGCGCTCTCAATACGTTCCATGAGGCTATTTTGTGTGGTTGTAACCTGATGCTGAATATCTAAGATGTTGCCTTTCGCCGACCGCTGTACCAAATCAACCATAAGTTTAAGAAGGCAGACCTCCCACGGCGAGTCAACGCCGATGAGGATTGCGCTGAGAGGATCATCCTTTGCTTTGACCTCTTCTTTTACCCGATCCATCACATTGCTCAGATGGTCCGTAACAACATATTCTTTAATTTCCTGTTTCTGGATACGGAAGCCATATTGAAGAATCTTAAGATCACCACCATGCTGCGCCAGCCAGTCCGCATATTGGTTGGCATCCTGCCCAAAATCTTCTAGATCCATTTGACCGAGCGATTGCGGGGTAATAATCTTTGGCTTAAGTGCTTTTAGATGGCCTTCGCGCACGCAAACCTTATCGATGCTATCCATAAGCTCACAAACCAAATAGTAGTTTATTACCGTGTCACCAAAGGTTTCAAGACGGTTGACTGGGGCGCTTACCAGCTCCGTATTATTAACGGCATACCAAAAATCAAATTGTTGTTTATTATTCATAAGGAGGAGGGGGGCGTTGCGAATGGAGAGTTCTTAAATCGTAGAAATCACACGTCACTTTGCACTTTTTTCTTTTTGTTGATAGTCAGAAAATTTCATCGAAACAACCTTAGAAACGCCGCGGGTTTGCATGGTGATCCCATAAATCACGTCGGCTGCCGCAATGGTTTGTCGACTGTGGGTGATGATGATGAATTGCGAAGATTGAAGGAATTCTTTAAGCGCATCAACGAAACGATTAATGTTGGCATCGTCCAGCGCCGCATCCAGTTCGTCGAGCACGCAGAACGGGCTGGGTTTGACGATAAATAGGGAGAAAAGTAATGCCACCGCGGTCATCGTGCGTTCGCCTCCAGAGAGTAACGAAATGGTTTGTAACTTTTTCCCCGGAGGTCGCGCAATGATTTCAATGCCCGACTCAAGAATATCCTCATCATCGGTTAGGATCAATTTAGCCGATCCTCCGCCAAAGAGTTTCTTAAACATGACCTGGAAGTTTTCATTCACTTTATCAAAAGTGACCTTAAACATTTCGGTGGTTGTGGCATTGATCGTTTTGATCATATCCAGCAATTGCTTTTTGGCAGAAACGAGGTCGGCTTCCTGTTTGTTTAGGAAGGCGAATCGTTCTTCGAGTTCAGCATGTTCCTCGATGGCGACTAGATTGATGGGACCCATTGCATCCAGCTTAGCCTGAATTTCAGCAACACGGGTTTCAATAATTTCACGATCAGGAACTTCATCATTTTCCCAATGAGGCCCCTCGGTTTCAGCCAGTTCTTCCTGAGTTATGTGATAGGTTCCGGTAACCCGTTCGAGGGCATTATCATGACGCATTGTATATTCGGCGCACTCCACCTCGAATTTAGATTTTCGATTAAGTTCACCCTCCATGGTATCGCGGAGTCCGCGCAATTGAGTTTCTGCGGAGGTAAGAGTGCGGAGAGTCTCTTCTCTCCGGGAGCGCTCGTGTTCCAAGGTTTGGGCGGTTTCTTTCAAGCGTATTTCGAGCGGCCCAATTTTTTCATTTTCTTCCTCAATCGAGATCTTTAGCCCTTCGATACGCTGGTTATAGGAGTCAACCCCCGTGGTCCGTTCATTAATCAATTCGTTAAGCTCACGAATACGGGCCTCCATCGGTTGCTTTCGGTTGATCAAATGTTCCAGTGCCTGAGATTTTTGCGAGTAAATAATACGGTGCTCAGAGGTAATAGAAAGCGCATCGGAGCGACGCTCTTCGACTTCAGTTAATGTTTTGGTTTGATCCGCCGTCTGTGTACGGACAAGGGCTTGGCGATTACGTATTTCCAGTAATTCACTAGCGAGGCGGGTGCGAAGTTCAACCCCTTTGCTTTCGCTTTGGGTAAGATTATTAAATTCGAAAGCAACGATTTCAACTCGTTCGCGCCCCGAAATAGTTTCACGCACAATCACTTGTCGTTCACCTTCCTGCAAAGCAAGCTCTCGGCGGAATTCTTCAAGCAACTGCCGGGTGCTAGCGATGGTCTCGTTTATACCGGACTCTTCTCCTCGCAAGGTTTCGACTGTTTTTTCCAGTCGCTGGGCATTGATTCCAATCTTTTCAATCTCTTCTTGTAGTTGTTCGCGCAATTGATGCCGAGCAAGGGGGCTTTTATCCTCCGTGCTGGGCATCCAAAGCTCAGAACTTCCACTGCCGGCAACGACTGTTCCATTTTGCGAAACAACAACAGTGTCGGCCGAAAGAATATCAGGAATCTCCAGCTCGGAACCCACCACCCGTACATTCCAGAATAGGCGCTGTACGAGCGGGGCAATCGCCGGGTCAAAATCGATGCAATCAATCAATCCCTTTCCAATGGGAGAGGAGGTTTCGAAAGAGGCTTGCTCTTCAGAGATCCTAACGCTCAAGAGTCGCGCACTCCCAGCTTCCTGTTCACGAAGCCAGATCAAGGCCTCTCGGGCATAGGCCTCATCTTTAACGATAATGGCATCAATACAAGGCCGTAAAATACTTTCAAGTGCGGTCTGATATTCGGGGGAGGTTTTAAGTTGTTCCGCTAGAGGGCCAATAATGCCGGCACGATGGGGAGTGAAGTCCGCTGGGGGATTAAGCAGTATTTGTGCGCCGGGAGGATAGCCCTCCTGACGAGCTTCGCCACCCGAAAGCATCTCAAGCTGAGCCTCTTTGGCGGCCACCCTTTTATAGAGATCGTTGAGCACTTTTTCTTCATCCTGAATCAGAGTCTTTCGATTCCCCCGATCCCCGTTGAGGGTATGAAGAGTCTCCGCCTGCTCTGCAACTTTTTCAGTCAGTGTTTCGACCTGGGCATCCATTGTTTTCTGATGTTCAACCAAGGAATTAAGCGAGCGTTCTAGTTCGGCTTTCTCGGTAGAAAGCCGCTCTTTTTTGAGCAAAGCCGAGCGATCCCGAGCATCGAGTTCATTCAGCTCATTCTGCATTTTAGAAGCGGTGCTCTCGAGTGCCACCGATTCATTACGCAAGAGATTGAGTTGTGAGCGAGTGGCATTCATCTGCTCCTCCGCCTCTTTTTGAACCCGAGTAACCTGATCCAGCTCTTCCTTCGCCGTTTCTTTTTCCTGCTTAGAAGAAGACAGCTCTACAATAATCTTATTGAGTTCGTTGGTATGGGTTTCCTGCCGGGATCGGGCCTCCTCCATTTCTTGCGTATTCCGTTGAGCCAAGGTGGCCAGTTCGGCAATACGATCGGTATTCATAGAAATCAGATGATGCGTCCGTTCAAGTCCGCTTTGGGCCGTAGAGGCCTGTTCCATCGCTAGCGAGATCGTTTCTTCCAGTTGGGTTAGCGCCTCACGCGATGATCCGGCCTTGCCCTCTGCGGTTTCAACCTGTTCGTGGAGCTCACGCACCTTACGTTCCACAATCTGAAGCTCACCCGTAAACTCATTTATCTTTTGTGCATATTCCTTCAATTTCTTCTGGGTCACATAAATGTCGAGACCCCGACCCTCTTCAGCAAGTTCTTTATAGCGCCGAGCCTTCCCCGCCTGCCGCTGGAGTGAAATAATCTGCCGCTTCACTTCACGGATCACATCCGCAAGACGTAGCAGGTTAGCTTCGGTATGATCCAGTTTGCGCAAGGCCTCTTTTTTATCAGCCTTATATTTTGTGATTCCACTAGCCTCTTCAAAAACCGCCCGACGGTCATCGGGGCGCGAACTCAGAATTTGATCAATCTTTCCCTGCTCAAGAATGGAATAAGAATCGGTGCCAATACCCGTATCCATAAACAAGCGTTGAATATCCTTAAGGCGACACGCCTTGCGATTGAGGAAATAGCCGCTTTCGCCCGAACGGAAAACGCGACGCGTAATGCAAACCTCGTTATATTCCACGCCAAGGGATTCGGTGCAATCAGAGAGGGTAATGCTGACTTCCGCCATGCCGAGCTGCTTTTGCGATTCCGTACCGCTGAAAATCACATCCTCCATCTTCGCGCCACGTAAAGCACGAGCACGCTGCTCTCCAATCACCCACCGCACCGCATCGGAAACATTACTTTTCCCGCAGCCATTTGGCCCCACAATAGCCGTCATACCCGGTTCAAATTCGAGTTTAGTTTTATTCGCGAAACTCTTGAAACCAATCATTTCCAGACTTTTTAGATACACGGGGCAAGCTCCTCCAAAAAATAAAAATAAAAACTACCATAAAAGCACCCGCCCATGAAAACTGATTTATTGGAGGAATTTAACCAAATTGGCTTGCTTCCAACCTTTCAACTTTATACCTTCCGCCTTCTTCCAAACGGAGAGATGTCTGAGTGGTTTAAGGTACCGGTCTTGAAAACCGGAGAGGCGCA
>JAOZSZ010000269.1 GCA_029939385.1 Pontiella sp.
TCTTTACAGGCGTTGTCGAGCATATCAATCATCTTGCGAACCGCGAGTTTGAAAACGGTAAGGCCTTCCATTTCAATCACTTCTCCGCTTCCCATATTGGGAACATAGAGCACTTTCTGATCCACCCCCGTGGCGGAGAGAAAGGGACGATTGAGTTTGGCTGTAATATTACCCGGCCGTTGTTCGCAACTCACCAGAGAGGCCGTGGCCGCATCGCCAAAGAGGGCCATGGTTTTCTGGTCGTCGTGGTTAATCATAGGCGAAAGAGTTTCCGCGGTAATGACGAGCACTTTTTTATTCGGGGCATTGGTTAAAAAGTCGAAGGCGGATTGGAGGGCATACATATATCCAGAACAAGCGGCGTTGATATCATGTGCCTGCATAAGGATCTCGCCTTTTTCGGGGCTGAGAGCATGCAGGACGCTACATGCGAGCGAGGGGGTCATGGCCAGCGGCGTACCGGTTGAGCAGATGATCGCGTCGATATCCGAAAGGTGTAGCTGTTCTTTTTCGAGCAGATCGCGTGCGGCTTGTATGGCGAGAGTGAGTACCGATTCATTCTCACCAATCCAGTAACGATTTTCGATGCCGGTCCGTTTTCGGATGGCTTCGGAATCCCATTCGCCGTGGTTTTGAAGTAGCTCATCATTACTCAGATGGCGTGAGCCGAATACGGTACAGATATTGGAGATATAAATGGAGTTTGTGGTTTGGGGTTTTAAGGCTGAAGTAGGGGCCATCACTTCTGTGGCCCGCTTTCGTTCCATGATGGGCGTGCCAGGATCTTCCTTGGTCAGCGGTTTGAGTTGAGCCGTTTCGTCGGAAGAAATTTTAATCATCGGCGTGCCGACGGTAAGGGTATCGCCTTCTTCTGCTAGTAGTTTGCTGATGATTCCGCTTACGGGGGCGGTGATATCCATCGTGGCTTTATCAGCCTCGACCGAGGCGAGCAGATCGCCTTCGGAGACTCTATCTCCCTCGGCAACGGGCAGGGTGGTGATGGTGATCGTTTCATCGGAGGGACTGGAGCCAATGGCCTTCACAGTGATGCTTCCGGCTTCCTCTTCAACGGGTTTATTCCAGCGGAGATCGACTTCAAGAAGAGTGCAGCATTTTTCTAGCGTACGCTTGAAGGAGGGAAGCACTTCGATCTGGCAGGCAAAGTCGTAAGGAATATAGGTGTCGGGACGTGTTACGCGGACCATTTTAACCTGATCCCCTGCCTTTTCTGCGATCGTTGCGGCAATTTCGCCTCCCATACCGCACGTTTGATTATCTTCATGGACAATAACGAGGTGTTTGGTTTTTTTGGCGGAGGCGAGGATCGTTTCCTCATCCCAAGGGAAGATGGTGCGCAGGTCGATGACCTCGGCATTGATGCCGGTTTCGGAAAGGGCCTCGGCCGTGCGTTCGCAGATGGGCATAGTGCCGCCCCAACCGACCAAGGTAATATCCTGACCAACCCGTGTGACGCGGGCTTTGCCAATCGGCACATAGTGCTTTTCGACATCGGCAGAGGTGGTGTTTTCGCGATCGTTAATTAAGCTTTTTGGAAAGAAGAATACGGAGGGTCGCCCGGACTCGGCAATGGCATTAAGCAAGCCTGCGGCATCGGCAGCAGTCGAGGGCATAAAAACATCGACGCCGGGGATGTGTGCACAAATCGCTTCCATGGTTTGGGCATGATAGGGGCCGAGGCCGGGACGGTAGCCGCCGGAGATCGACATGATTAAAACGGGGGATTCCCATTGGCTGTTGGTTCGCCAATGCATGGCGCCAATTTCGGAAAGGATATGGTTGTAGGCAACGGGTAGGAAATCGGAAAATTGCATAAAGGCAACCGGGTGGCCGCCTGCTAGTGCTTGCCCGGTAGAGACGCCGAGAATAGTATTTTCTGCTAGCGCGGCATTATTAACCTGTTTGGGAAACACTTTGCTGAGACCGCGCGTGAGTCCAAATACATCTCCTTTGGGGTCTTCGATATCCTGGCCGAGTAGCGTTGTTTTTGGATCTTTAGAAAGGCGTATTTTTAGGGTTTCACGCATCGCTTCAAGCATGCTGAGGGTTCGCCCTTCGGGAGT
>JAOZSZ010000270.1 GCA_029939385.1 Pontiella sp.
GGAGTTCCTATCCGGCCTATGCCGGAATGCTAAGAAATATTCCGGAATGGTTGCATTGTGGTCGCTTGTTGTCGGCTTGCGGGCTGGAAGAAGGAGCATCGGGTTATTTTGCTCGGTATCGAGCCATGATTGAGTCGCGTATGCAGGGGGAGGGCGCTGTAGCTTTCGAGTCGGAGCGCGAGTTGGTTGAAAAACAATTGAAGCGGGGTTGGTACATAGGCGGCGAATCGTTCCGGGATCAACTGGCGGAAATGATCGGCGGAGATTCGGATAGTCTTCATGGAAAGCAGCGCAGTGCACACAATGAGATGGAGGCGGAGCGGTTGTTGGGGCAAGCTCTTGATGCGCTAGAGCTGGAGGAATCCGAGTTACAGGCGATGAAAAGCACTCGCTCGGAGAAACAGGTGATCGCCTGGCTACTGAAGAAACGAACTACGGTCACCGTCGTGTGGATTGCTAGTCGGTTGGGCATGGGGCATCGTACGAGCGCATCGCGCGCCATCTCGGAAATAGAGCATGCGGTTTCGGGGGAGAAGAAACAGTTTCGAGAGAAAATGCTACAATTCACGGGCTGACCCCTAATCTATAATCGGGCTGACCCCTAATCTAATCCAAGCTGGAGGGATTGGAATATTTAGATGTTACCCAGTCGAGCAGTTCGTTGCGGTCGGCGAAGCGATCTTCTATTTGGGCGTTGTAGGCTTCTTTAAGAATCTTTCCAATACGTTTGCCTTCTCGAATATTCATATCGAGTAGATCGTGTCCAGAAAGCCAGGGTTTGGGAAGGATGGGTTCATTCGCCATTTCCTCCGCGTAGTTACGGAGAAAGTCGTAGTTGTCGAGCATGGCGTGCGAACCGAGGCAGTCGAGCCGATGTAATTCCATCTCAAGATCAAAGGTTTCCGCGCCGAGCATTTTTCGAAGTTTGGAGGTTCGCATCTTTTGCACATCGATGAAACGCATGTGATCGTGGATGGCTTTGATAATATTTTTCTTTTCCTTATTGGAAAATCTAAATCGAATTAGAATGGCTTCTGTCATTTCCGCGCTGACGGCGGCGTGTCCATCGAAGCGTATGCGGGGTTGTCCATCTGTTCCGAGGCCAATGCGGGATGTGGAAGGTTTTCCCACATCGTGTAGCAAGACAGTATAAGCGAGTTCTCTCGGTGTATAGGAGGCCTCTTTAGGCGTTTTATTCATCAGGTCGAGCATAAGAACCGTATGTTCAAAGACATCGCCTTCGGGGTGGAATTGGGGAGGTTGTTTGGCTCCGATCATGGGCAGGATTTCGGGCAGAATATGTTCGAGCAACCCGATGTCATAAAGATGCCGAAGGGCATCACCGGGCTTTGCACTATCCGTGAGGGTGCGCGTGAATTCTTGTTCGATTCGTTCGGCGCTGATTTTACGGATGAGGTGCGCCATGTTCTGAATCGCACTTTCGGTTTGGGGGTCAAGTGAGAATCCGAGGGTGTGCGCAAAGCGTACGGCACGCAGCATACGCAGGTGATCTTCTTTAAATCGTTCGGCGGGGTCTCCAATTGCTGTGATTGTTTTTTTCTCCAGATCGCGTTGGCCGTGGACATAGTCGTGAAGCTTTTCGGATACGGGGTCGTAAAACATGCCGTTAATGGTGAAGTCGCGGCGAAGGGCATCTTCTTTTGCTGCACTAAATCGGATTATTTTTGGATGGCGGCCATCGAGGGTACCGGTCTCTTCTCGAAAAGTAGCCACTTCAACCGTCTCTTTTCCGTCGACGACGGCGATTACGCCAAAAGCTTTACCTATTGGGATTGTTTTTGAAAAGAGCGCTTCAACTTCTTCGGGGATGGCATCGGTTGCAACGTCGTAATCTTTGGGTTCGCGCCCAAGGAATTTGTCGCGTACGCATCCTCCGGCAAAGAAGGCCAAAAAGCCTTCGGCCTGTAGTTTTTTCACCACGCTTAACGCGATCTCCCGTTGGAGGTCAATTTTACTCATATATTCTTTTCCCGTCTGTGGAGTGAACTATAATGTGCTTGTTGTGTCGAAGGAACCATAAATAAAAGGTTTGGATTATGAAGGGGTTTTT
>JAOZSZ010000271.1 GCA_029939385.1 Pontiella sp.
AATCGTGTGTGCCGCAAGGTACCGGGGGTTCAAATCCCTCTTCCTCCGCCATTTTCCTACCCCCTAATAAAAAGGGCAGGCCAAAGGCCTGCCCTTCTCGTTTCCAATCGGAGTAGATTTAATCTTCTTTAGCCAACTTGGCCGCCTCCATAATTTTTGAGGTCAGATGCGAGGGAACCGGTTCGTAACGGCTAAACTCCATTTCGAAGGAACCTTGCCCGCTCGTGATCGAGCGCAGCTCAGAGCAAAACTTAAAGGTTTCAGATTGCGGCACATCGGCTGAAATAGCCTGCAAACCATCTTCCGGCCCCATGCTGAGGATGCGTCCACGTTTGGTATTGAGCAGTCCACTGATGTCGCCCATGAACTGATCGGGGACAATCACCTTCATCACCATAATGGGCTCAAGCAATACAGGGCTGGATTTTTCAATGGCCTCGTGTAGGGCATGGACGGCCGCAATTTTAAAGGCAACTTCGGACGAGTCGACATCATGATATGAACCATCATAAAGCTCAACCTGCACGTTGATGACCTCCGATCCAACCAATGGACCTTTGATTAATCCTTCGGTAAATCCTTTCTCACAAGCTGTGATGAAGCCGCCGGGAATGGCACCCCCAACAATTTTATTAAGGAACCAATCTCCATCGACGGCTTTCGGACGAATACGGATGTAGCATTCGCCGTATTGACCCCGTCCTCCGGATTGTTTCTTATGCTTGTAGTGTCCTTCGCCACTTCCGGTAATGGTTTCTTTATAGGAAACCTTCGGCGTGTGGTGAGTCATTTCAACATTACTTCGGTTCTTGATGTGCTCAAGAGTGACGGCGAGGTGCATATCTCCCATTCCCCACAGAACCAATTCATGTGTTTCGGTGTTGTGTTCAAGCCGCGTGGAGGGATCTTCTTCCGTAGCGCGGTGCAGCGCCATACCAATCTTATCAGCATCGGCTTTGTTCTTCGGCTCGACGGCATAGGCTGCGACTGGGGAAGGAAAGACAATCGGTTCGAATTGAATATTTTTCCCAGGCGCACAAAGGGAGTCGTTGAGGTAGGTGTGTTTAAGCTTAGTCAGCGCCACAATATCACCGGCCTTGGCTTCGGTGGCTTCGATGGTTTTTTTGCCATCCACATAGAGGATGGTGCTGACCTTCTCTTTCTGGTTTTTGGTAGGGTTATAGATTTCCATGCCGGGCTTGAGCACGCCGCTATAGATTCGAACAAAGGTTAATTGCCCGATAAAGGCATCATTGAAACAACGCCAAACCTGACCGGAAAAAGGTTGATCTTCTTCCGCCAAAATTTCGTTACCCTCGGCACAGCTCACGGGATAATCGTGTGGCGATGGAAATAGGCGACTGATCGAATCCATCATTTCTTTCACCCCTAAATCGGACTTAACTGAAGTCGCGAATACGGGAATAAGATGCGCATCATGTACTGATTTCCGGAGACCATCGGAAAACTCTTCCGCCGTCAGCTCTACGCCTTCAAAATATTTTTCCATCAACGAGTCGTCCGTCTCGGCCGCCAGTTCAATCAGATGATCCTTAATGGTTTTTACGCGATCTTTTAACTCATCGGGAATCTGATCGGTGGGGGTATTAAGAATATCGATGGCCTTGCCGTCAGAGGTTGGCAGCACCATGGGAATGCATCGATTGTCGCCCCAGCGTTCTTTGATATCCAAGAGCGTGTTGTCAAAATCAGTATCATCTTTATCGAGGCAGGTAATGGCAATGCCCCGGGGCAAATTACGTTTTTCGCAGGCCTTCCACGCACGTTGTGTACCCACTTGAATGCCGGCGCTGGCATCAATGGTAATCAGCCCAGCATCGGTTATTTCGGCGGCGGCGATCATCTGGCCAATAAAGTCGGCGAAGCCAGGCGTATCGATCATAACAAGGCGGCGTATTTTTCGGCTGGCAGCCGTATAGACGCCATCAAAGGGTTTGGCCCAAATAGAGATTCCATGTGCTTTTTCTTCGTCAGTCCAATCGGCCACACTGGTACCGTTTTCTGGAGAACCCACGCGATCGACCTGACCCAATTTAAACAGGATGCT
>JAOZSZ010000272.1 GCA_029939385.1 Pontiella sp.
GGGTTTGACTGGACCGTGTATGGTAGCGGAAGCGTAGGAGGATTCGAACATGCTGGCGGTAATTATTTCCAAAATGTAAATGCCTATGATCAGCTTGGCACTTCTATTGCAGGAGGCGGAACCATTTATAATGATCCTATTACAGGACAACAAATGATTTCTAGTCCAGGACAGAATCTTTTTGGTAGTGCTCAGCGAAATAACACAGGGGCATTTAGCGAAATCCTAACGTCCGGAATCTTATCAACAATGGGGGGGACTCCAGCGGCTATGATGTTTAGTAATGGGGATGTTGACCTTCAGATTACTGCAATGGAACAGGAAGGCACAGCGGATGTCCTCTCCGCGCCGACAGTTACAACAAAGAGTGGAAATGAAGCTATCATCCGTATAGTGGAAGTTCACCGTTATCCGCAGGACTATGATGTGGAGACGGGTCAGCGTACTGCTCCGGTTGTGAAGCCGCAGGACTGGGAAGAATATGATCTAGGTGTAGTCCTTAAGGTTACTCCTGTGGTTGATCTTGATAGTAACACAATCGATCTTGATCTTTCTCCAGAAATTACTAAGCACAAAGGTTATGATACTTATATTGCGGGCTATAATGCGTATGAATCTGGTGCAAATAATCAGATAGAAATCTTTGGAAATAGTGCTCCTCTTTTGATAAAGATGCCTTATTTTGAGAAACGCGCAGTTCAAACTACGGTCACTGTTGCTGATGGAGAAACAATTTTGATGGGAGGTTTGATTGATGAGCAGACTGAAACCTTCCGTGATCAGGTTCCATTTCTTGGAGATATTCCATATCTTGGGCGTCTTTTCCGCACCGAGGGCTCCCGCTCTTCTAAGAAGAATCTTGTAATCTACGTGAAGGCGACTCAGGTTGATGAGCGAGGAATGACTCGTACTGAGCGAGATTTGGCCCGGCAAGCTTCTAAAAAATAAGGTTAAATTTTAATTTATTAAAAACCCGGTCGATGTTATTGATCGGGTTTTTTATTCTCTTATTTTTAATAGCTTATTATCACATCTCCCTATATCGGCACTATATTATGAAATTTATTGCATTTGACTTAGAAACAACGGGAATCAAACCGCAGAAAAACATGATTATAGAGATCGGCGCAGTTCTTTTTGATGGTGCCGATGCTGTGAAAACCTATGGAACTTTAATTAATCCAGGAGTCCCCATTCCTCCTGATGCTTCTGCAGTGAATGGAATTACCGATGAGATGGTGGCGGATAAACCATATGTGATTGATGTATTAGCTGAATTTTCTGATTTTTGCGGGGATCTCCCTTTGGTTGCGCATAATGCACCGTTTGACTATAAGTTTTTATTGGAGGATGTGAAGCGACATCGGGCTATGGCCCCAAGGGGAGTGATCCTCGATACCTTGCCTTTGGTTCGAAAAATATTTCCGGGGTTACCTAATTACAAACTTGGAACACTGGTTAGGCATTTTAATTTTCCGAGTGGGATCTTTCATCGTGCTGAGGAAGATAGTGCTTACTGTGGGCTATTATTCGCGAAGATTATTCAAACGTTGGGAATGCGTCAGCAGAAACCTTGTTCAATTGATGATCTTGTTCGTATGACCGGAAAGCCAGAGTTACGTTTCCCGCAGTATCCTCCTCCGTCTAATCAGTTGGATCTTTTTTAGAAAGAACCCGCTAAAGAACCCGCTTTTAAGAAATAAATAAAAATTATCTCTTTCGTATTAAGCCTAATTTTGGGGCATATAATCGGGTTAAAAAAGAGAGAGCAGGAGTGGATTTGGTCAAAGAAAATTAGATATTCTCTGGGGTGGGGTTTTCATTTTCAAGTTCGTTTAGAATCATTTCTGCTGGGGTGAGATATTTTTTTTCGGTATTACATTCTTTGCAGCAGGGCACGCAGTTACTTTTTACACTTTTCCCCCCTCGTACGACGGGCAGGATATGATCCATCGTGAGTTCGGATGATTGAAATTTCTGAGCACAATACTGACAAATCCCTTTATTGAGTTGTTGTTTCCACCAGGAACTTTTGCGCAACTCTTTTGCTTTT
>JAOZSZ010000273.1:0-1198 GCA_029939385.1 Pontiella sp.
GCGAGTATTGTTGTGATGGAAACTCTTGACCACGCCTTAGATCGCGGGGCCACCCCTTATGCAGAAATTGTGAGTTATGGCGCGGCTTGCGATCCAACCTCCGAAGCCGCTAGTGGCATTGAAGTCAGTATGCGAAACGCTATAAATAATGCGGGCATCTCATCCTCAGATATTAATTATATCTCTGCCCATGCGCCAAGTGATATCAATATTGACCTCACAGAAACCAACATGATCAAGCGAGTTCTAAATCAGCATGCCTACGAAATTCCCATAAGCTCAATAAAAGGGGCAACCGGAAACCCACTGGCAGCAGGAGGGGCCCTTCAAATTGCAGCAACTTCTTTGATCATAAAGAAGGGACTCATCCCTCCGACCACCAACTATCAGATTAGTGATCCCGATTGCGACCTAGACTATGTTTCCAATGTTGCACGAAAATCAGAGATCGAAATAGCACTTATTAATTCGCATGGTATTGGGAGCGTGAACAGCAGCTTAATTCTGAAAAGGGTCTCCATATAAATGAACCCATTCGAAGCATTTTTTATCTTTGTATTCCTTATTAATATAATCCTCGGCATTAGTGTTTTCTTTACCAATAGTAAAAGGGTCATTAATCAACACTACCTCTTGCTCTCTATTATTACTGCTCTATGGCTTATTAGCAACTGGCTCATCCTCCATACAAGCAAGGCCCACCATGCTGAACTTTTTGTTAGGCTGGCCACGGCTATAGCTATTTTAATTCCAGCAGCGTGTCATCTTCTTCGCCTTTCTCTTCTTTATCCATCTGATAATTTTCAAGAAATTATTTTTCGAGCTAAGCGCCTTTTGAGTTTCTGTATCGTTATAATGCTACTTTGTTTTACCCCATTCTTTATCGATTCTGTAAAAATGCCCCTCGATAATTTTTCTTCAGCAGTAGTCCCTGAACCTGTTTATAATTGGGGCTATTTTATTTTTGCTATCACCTTCATCGGGATGGTTCTTTCCCTACTCTTAACTTTTATTCAAGATAGAAAGCGTACTGAAGGACTGCAACGTATCGAACTTGATTTTATTACGGCAGGATACTGTCTTGCCCTAATTACAGGCACAATATGTGGTGTTATGGTAACGGTATTTACAGGATCCTCCCAAACGGTTCCTATGGCAAATACTAGTAGTATTCTCGCTCTAACCTCCATTATTGCCT
>JAOZSZ010000273.1:1208-2053 GCA_029939385.1 Pontiella sp.
AACGGCATAGCAACCCGGCGCATTCTTGGAATTGCTACCATTCTCCGGCGTATTACAGCGCATTCAATTCTTATCTTCTATCTCATCAGCATCTATCTCATCGTCTGGTATGTAACCTATTTTATCCTTATGGGATTTGAAATAAACCCTACCTTCCCGGCACAAATTCTTGCCACATTAGTGGTTGCGCTCACCATGGCGCCCATGCACGGCAGATTCCAAAAGGTCTCCAATAAGCTAATCGCATCCAAAGCATTAAATATTTCTGACACGATGAAGAAAGCGGGGAATATTTTTCAGTCTGTCACCACCCAAAATGCGTTGCTAAATCATTTCTCCTTACTGCTTCTAAACGCTCTGAGAGCAGAACACATCATTATTCTATTGCCCGAAGAAACTGGTTTTTATCAACACTATCCTAAACCTAAAAGAAACGATCCTTCTCGGATTTCATATGATGCCGCCGTGCTTCATCTTATTGAGCAACATAAAGAGCCTGTTTGTAATGATAGCCTCGTTCGTACCAGGGAAACACACCGAACCAAAATGGCAATTCAAGAACTTGCCGAACACAATGCCAATGTTGCAATCGGTATATTTTCAAAATCAACGCTCTCAGGAATCGTTTTGTTGGGAAACCGTATAGATGGTCGCATCTACGATAAAACGGAACAGGATGCACTACAGATTCTCTGCAACCAATTTGCAGTGGCACTCGAAAATGCTCATTTATATACCGAAATGCAGGATAGTAAAATCCGTAACGAAATCATGCTCGACCAACTGGTTAGTGGCGTGATTGTGGCTAATCCAAATCAAAAGATTACTCTAATCAACCATGAAGC
>JAOZSZ010000078.1 GCA_029939385.1 Pontiella sp.
ACCCGCATTCTTTTCCATATCCATACTGTAGAGGTTGAAAGCAATGATGCCGGGAATGACGATAACAAACGGAATCAGAAGCATGAGACTAGCGGCCAGCACCAACCCTTTTTGCCCTTCCGCAAGGGAAGCTGAACCGAGAATGCGTTGGGTGATGTATTGGTTAAGACCCCAGTAGTAAAAGTTTGGAATCCAAATACCAATAACCAAAATCCCCCAAGGCATCGTGGGATTACTTCCCATATGCATGGCCGGCTCATTAAGTGCATTAAACTTTTCCATTACACCCGCGCTTGGATCAATGGTTACCGTAGCACCTGTCGAAGTAACCAGATCGGCTACCGCCGCTCCATCAAGCGCATTAAAAGCAAAATAAGTAATAATTCCGCCGCCAATAATCAACGCCGAACCCTGAAGTAGATCCGCCCATGCGCAGGCTTTTAACCCACCAATGGCGACATAAATGGCGGCCATGATTCCCAGTGCCCAACAGGACCCCGTCAGCGAAAGAGTGATATCGTAGGAGACCATTAACTCTTTGAGCGTAAGCGCACCGGCATAGATCACGCCGATCAAGCTGACACCGATCAAAATCAGCATCATCGAAAGCGTCATAAATAATCGTGCCCAATGGTTGTAACGCATTTCAAGAAACTCAGGAATGGTAGTAATTCCGGTTTTTAGGAAATAAGGCAATAATACAAAGGCCACCACCACTAACGTAATCGCGGCAATCCATTCCCAACTCGAAACGGAAAGGCCATAAAGTCCAGCACCCTGCCCCGACATACCCACAAACTGCTCGGCTGAAATATTAGCGGCAATCAGCGAAAAGCCAATCAACCACCAACTCAGACCGCGCCCTGCAAGAAAGTAATCCGCAGCACCTTCTTCACCATGCGTGTCCTCGCCCTTCGACTTGTATAGCCCAACGAACAACACCGCGACGATGAACGCGACAAACACTATAATATCGATAATTCCCATCCGCTTCTCCTTGAAGTTTCTATTTATTAGTTACAACTCATTTGCCCCTGCAAATCACACTACCAATACTTCGGCTAACAGCGTTGCACTTAAAAACAATATATCTGACTCTACTTCAGATATCCAGCGGTGTTTGCATCCTCTTTATAGGGTTCTAAAAGAGAGGAAGAATAATAGTGTTTGCCTTATTTCTCCCCATAGTGTCTATTTCTCGAAGATAAGTTAGCTTATGACTTTAATAGATTATAAGGAGCCCTATGAGAACACTGTTGATTGTTGCCCATGGAAGCCGCCGCAAAGATTCTAACGATGAAGTTCGTCGTCTGGCGGAACGGATCAACGAAAATTCTGGCCCCGCTTTTCATCTAGTGGCTTGTTCCTTTTTGGAAATCTCTAGCCCACAGATCGACTCTGCGATCGGCGACCTGATTGATAACGGCGCGACTGATATTACAATCCTCCCCTACTTTCTTGCTGCCGGAACCCATGTTGCTACAGGCATCCCTCATGCCGTCGAAGAAGAAAAAATTAAACATCCAAATATTCATTTTGAAATTCTCCCCCATCTTGGAGCCCTTCAAGGCATTAGTACTCTCGTACTCAACCATATCTATAAATCAACCATGAAAAACCGCTAGTCAATCAATAGACAAAGGCTTATCCAATAGAACGAAGCCAACGCACTATTGCATCTGCACGTTCAGTGCTATAGATTTTCCGTTTTTAGGAGAAACTATGAAATTTACAGTAAATCAAGATCTATGTATTGGTTGCGAGGCATGCGAAGGAATCTGTCCCGAAATTTTTGAAGTGCCTAATGATGTATCTAAAGTAAAACTCAACCCAGTTCCGGAAACGCTTCAAGCCAATGCATTGGCTGCTGAAGAGGGATGCCCTGTTAGCGCGATTTCGCACGAACAATAATTACCCAAAATAGGAAGGGTTTATGCTTAAAGCAATGATTGAAAGAATATTGATTACACGAGGCGTGGCAGAAAACCAAATCGAGGATGCTGTAGTTATTGTACTTTTGGCACTCATTACAATCAGTGCACTCATCGTCTATTGGCTCCTTCGAAACTACCTACTCAAAATCATCCATAAAATTACACTTAAAACCACCAATCAGTGGGATGATGCTTTGATGAATGCCGGCGTATTCCATCGGTTTCTTCGTTTAATTCCCCTTACCTTTATTTCAATCTGCATCGATCGGTCCATGCCCGACCACTTCACCATGCTTAAACGCATTATCTTTGCCGTGATCATCTTGAATGGCACGCGAGCAATCGAAGCCTTTCTAAATGCAATCTCAGAAGTCTACCACAAGAGTCGCAACCACAACCGCAAGCCGATCCGGCCTTTAATTCAATCGCTGATTATCGTGCTATACCTCTTTTCCGGCATCTTTATTATTTCAGTACTCCTCAATAAAGAGCCGTGGCACCTCTTCGGATTACTCGGTGGCCTAACTGCTATCACCATGCTGGTATTCAAGGATACCATTCTCGGTTTCGTGGCCGGAATCCAACTTAGCGCAAATGATATGGTGCGCGAAGGCGATTGGATCGAAATGCCAAAGTATGGTGCCGATGGCGATGTTATTGAAGTAACCATCAACACCGTAAAAGTACGCAACTGGGATAAAACCATCAGTACGATTCCTACCTATGCACTCATCTCTGATTCATTTAAAAACTGGCGCGGTATGAGTGAATCCGCTGGTCGGCGCATTAAACGTAGCATTTGTATTGATATGAATACCGTGCGCTTTGCCGATGAAGCTATGCTCGAACGCTTTCGCCAAATGGAGCTACTCAAAGACTATATCGAAAAACGACAAAGCGAAATTGACCACGCAAATAAAGAAGGAAAGATAGATCTCTCTGCCACCATCGTAAATGGACGACGGCAAACCAATCTAGGGATTTTTCGTGCCTATCTAACCGAATATCTACATAACCACCCAAAAATACACTCCAAGATGACGTTTCTGATACGACACCTCCAACCCACCGCACAAGGTCTTCCTATTGAAATCTATGTCTTTAGTAATGACAAAGAGTGGGCTAACTATGAAGCTATTCAGGCCGATATTTTTGATCATATTCTTGCCACCGTTCCTGAGTTTGATCTAAAGATCTACCAACAACCCAGCGGAAGTGATGTCACGGCTCTAATCAGTTCAAACACCTAAAGCCCCCCTTTCCTTAAGTTTTAAATTTAGGGCTCTGCAAGTAGACTTAAACCCAATACGAGCGTCTCATGGGCTGGGTATGAGGTTGTTTCAAGATTCATTTCATATAATAAAAAAGCGCCCTACAAAGTGAGGCGCTTTTTTATTACTTAAAGATTTTCGTATCTAAAAGCTAGATAAGCTCGCACGCACCACCGGCGCAGGCGATCTCTCCTTGTAAGTTTGTCGCATCGTCCTGCTCATGCATCAACGTGTAGTCAGCGGGGCGGAAATTAGAAATCAGCTCATTCCACAACGTCTCGTCTTGAGCCGTGAGCACCTCTTCATGCGGCGCTTGCTGATAGAGTTTATCTCCAGATGCAGAAAGCATACTAATGCCTGTGAAATCAGCACGGTTTTCCCAAATATACTCGGCAACATCATCCCACTCACCATCACGCACGGTAAGCGTATTGGATACGTTATGATAGAGCCCCGGATTCATTTCTGGCCGTGCCGTTCCAGGAACTACCCAGTTTTGCTGTGTAGAGTGAACATATTTAAGTAAATCCATTGCCGACATCTCGCTACGTAAAATCGCCTCTTCAGGGGCCTCAACACAAAAGGTAATAACGTCGTCCGTTTTATTTGCACTCCAAACAGACTCCTCACACATATGTGGATTTTGCTCGTTGAAAAACTTATAAACGGGGTCCGTCTTGTTGGCCTGCACTCGACGGAAGTAGCGGCGAGCGTGACGAGGATGGATCCCCGATGCAGTACCCAACAGTAATGAGGTTGATCCTGCCGGTTTAACACAGGTAAGACGCGCCGCGGGCTCAGTACCCAGTTTAAGCGAAATCTCACGATTCACTTCAATGGCATATTTTGCCATTTTTTGCTGAATTACAGGATCAAGCGTAATGCCTGGAGAATCCATCATTCCCGTGATTGATACACCAAGTAATGCTTCGCGCCGGCACAATTCCTCGGTGGTATTTCCAAGATATGGAAAATCAGAATAGCCGGCTTGCAACGTCCCAATAATAGTTGCCGCACGCACGGCAATCCGGAAATCCTCTTCGGAGAGAAGGCGAGCTCCATTAATCTCTGTCAGATTACAGAACTGCCACCCCGATTCGATCGTCACATTCCCATCCTTATCCTTCACTTCAAGGTGTGGATTAAGGCCAATTTCACAACAGGGATTACAGCCATGCGAAAGATCATTAGCAAAATAGAACCCCGGCTCTCCCCACTCTTTTTGCTTCGTAAAGATACGCAGGAACTGTGCCTTTGAGGTTTCATCGCGAATGAGTTTTACAGAGTTATTAGAGCGTCCACGTTGTGGATTTTCTTCGAACCAATTGCCGCGCTTGGCATTCATCATCTCGCCATCATCCGCAGAGAAGAGGCAGATCGTGGCACTCCGGCGCACTCCACCAGCAATCACTGCATCGGCGGCGTGCATCATAATATCATAAGCCTCAATAGGCTTGAGCTTACGACCTAATGCACCATCAAAAATGTTGCGAGCGCGCTCAATGGCACGACGTAAAGGAACATGCCCAGGAGCACGACCACCGGACGTTTTTAGAAAACTTCCGCGCTCACGGATTTCTGAATAGTTAAATTCAACAAGATAACCTTCTATGTAACTAAGGACCAACTCCTGCATAGCGTCGGCCCAACCCTCGATGGTGTCGGGGACATTAAAATGGCGAACGGTACCTTCATCAACAGATACCGCAAGGGATGGAAGTTTTTCAACATGCTCAAACTCAACACTGAATCCAACACCCGTACCACAAAGTAGAAGGAAGAGTCCGTCGCGGAAAAATTCAACACGATCGCAAATTCCAAAAGTGCAATTATACATGCGAGCATGATTTTTCTCGATGGCGACCCCAGCAAACTGCATAGAGCGCATGGACGGAAGACAACGCTTATCAAGTACCTGATCGAAGGCCCAGTTAATATCTGCTTCGGCGGCTGGATAGCGACGAAGGTGCATTCCGCGCACTCGACTCACCGCTTCAGCATAAGATTCCCGACGACCGTGTTCAGGAAGATAGCGAGCATAACGACTCACAAGCATATAGTCCTGAACGGCAGATGCGTCGGGTCTCAGCCGATGATTTCGGGCCTTTTTATGTTCTTCCCTGTAAAGAATATATGCGCGTGCCACATCATAAAGGCCGGCGCCCATCAATTGCTGTTCAACAAGGTCCTGAATGGTTTCCACATCCACCTCATTTTTTCCGTGGTGTTCATAGCCCTTGATAATATTGTCCAGCTTACCGGTAATATCCTTAATAAGGGTGGCCAAATGCGGAGGAATATCCCCTTCACTCTGGGTGGAATTTAGAACCGCTTTTTCAATCGCTTTATAAATTTTAGATTCATCATATTCGACGCTGGCAGCGTCCCGCTTTTTTACTTTTATTTCCATTTCATGCCCCTTTTAAACCTGTTTTAATCGTGGATATTAAGTGGTTCCCAGAAAAAATGCGTAGTTCACGCTCCACAACATATGGTATTCTCCTAAAACAAATGCACAATATATGGTTCATTTCAGGATTGGTAGAAAAAAAATATACTTTTCCTAATTTTAAGACTAAAGCCCCTATTTTTCATCGATCAAAGTTAAAGACCTGTCGCTTCGCACTTCTGATTTTGCTATCTTTCCTCTCTATGAATACCTTGCTAAATCCATTTCCAACGGCAGATCTAACCCGCCTGCCCACCCCCATCCGGCCACTCAGCACCCTCGGCAAGGGAGTGTTTATAAAACAAGATGATCTCACGGGATCAATTTATGGGGGAAACAAGATCCGAAAACTCGAATTTCTGCTGGGTGAAGCTCTGGCTAAAAGATGTAAAACGGTAATCACCTATGGAGCGGCGGGCTCCAACCACGCACTGGCTACCGCCGTCTGTTGCCGTCAACTTGACCTTCATGCAATCTCTATTCTCGCGCCACAACAATCTAGCGAACACGTTCGTAAAAACATTCTCATGGGTCACGCCGTCGGTGCCGAACTCCACCTCTACCCCAATTACACTGTTTTTCAAGAAGCCACTAAAACTTTGTCTAAACGTTGCCTAATCAAAGATGGAATCGAGCCTTATATCATTCCCGCCGGAGGAACCAATGCCACGGGTGCGCTTGGCTTCGTCAAGGCGGCCTTCGAAATGGCAGAGCAAATACAACCCGATGTCATCTATCTCCCGATGGGGACTGGGGGCACACTTGCCGGCCTACTCGTTGGCCTCAAACTCGCCGGACTCACCACCCGCATCGAAGCGATTCGAGTTATCGATTCTACCTTCCGCAACGAAACCCACATCAAACAACTTTGCGATGAACTCTGCACCAAACTCGGTATCAACCCCATGGTTGAGGATTCAGACATCACCATCCGCGATGAATTTTATGGAGAGGGGTACGGTATTCCTACTCCCGAAGGACAAAAAGCAGTCGCCTTTTTCAAATCACAAGAAAAGGTGCAGTTCGAAAATACTTATACGGGAAAAACCGCCGCTGCTCTACTTCACGATCTTCGAACGGGTCGACTGGATGGCCAAACCACCCTTTATTGGAA
>JAOZSZ010000079.1:0-2453 GCA_029939385.1 Pontiella sp.
GTACTAATTAGTCGTGAGGCTTGATCTTTATATTTCAAGTTATATAGGCGTACATGCGCTTTGCGGTTTTTCCAATATTATGCAATTGTTTTTAATTTTAAACAATTTTCCGGTTACCATAGCGAGGAGGAAACACCTGTTCCCATACCGAACACAGAAGTGAAGGGCCTCAGCGGCGATGGTACTAGGGGGTAGACCCTGGGAGAGTAGCACGTAGCCGGTTTTAAATTTTAGACCTCGAATCTTCGGATTCGAGGTCTTTTTTTGTTTCAGGTTTGTAGTTTCGCCTTTAGGCGGTTACTTTCCTAGTGCCTATTAAAAACAAACCCTTAAAACTCCTATGAAATTAGTAATTGCTACCCGAAACGCTCATAAACTTGAAGAGATACGAGATATCTTTGATTTTAAGAGTCTTGAACTCCTTTCTTCTTTTGATTTTCCTGATATTCCAGATGTTATTGAAGATGGAGACACTTTTGTGGCCAATGCCACAAAGAAGGCATCCGAGATTGCGATGGCTACCGGTTGTTGGGCCATGGCAGATGATTCAGGTTTAGAAGTTAATGCTCTAGACGGAGCGCCAGGGATTTATTCTGCCCGTTATGCCGGTGAAGAATGTTCCTATGCCGCGAATAATGAAAGATTACTTCGGGAATTGGACGGGAAAGTCGACCGCTCCGCTCGTTTCCTTACCGTCGTTGCGCTTTCAGATCCCAATGGGAATGTTAAAACCGTGGAGGGAATATGTCTGGGAAAAATAATTCTGGAGCTGCGCGGATCTAATGGCTTTGGCTACGACCCGCTTTTTGTTCCAGAAGGTTATGCTGAAACTTTTGCAGAACTATCTTCCGATGTTAAAAACGGTATTTCACATCGTGCCCGTGCCTTAAAAAAAGCCCACTCTGCTTGGTTTGATTTAATGAAGTAAGATTTATTTTTTTGTCAAAAAATCGATCGAATTCATGGATCTAGAATCAAGTTCTCTTCTTTAGTGTGTTCCGAATGCATTCGGCGGTTTGCAAACCTTTCGGATGGGTCTATATTCACGCTTCATTTTTAGTTTAGGAGAAAGTTATGATTACAGCCATCAGCCCGATCGACGGGCGCTATGCATTGAAAGTCGCCGAACTCACCGAATGTTTTTCGGAGTACGCTCTTGTGCGCAACCGCGTGCGAGTTGAAGTGCTCTGGCTTATGGCGCTTTGTGCTGAAAAGGGTATTCCTGAATGTCGCGTCCTGACGGTTGATGAACAAAATCTGCTCATAAGTATCACCGAAAACTTTACGGCGGCGGAGGCCGAGAAGGTTAAAAGTATTGAACGTACTACTAATCATGATGTTAAGGCCGTCGAATATTACCTTAAGCAAAAGATTGAAGGGACTTCACTTGAGGAGCTCTCCGAGTTTATTCATTTTGCTTGTACCTCTGAGGATATTAATAATCTATCTCATGCACTTATGCTTAAGGATGGTCTTGTTTCACTCTTGCCGTATCAGCAGGAAATAATTGACCAACTCAAAACTTATTCCAACAATTGGAAAACCGTATCCATGCTTGCGCGCACTCATGGGCAGACGGCATCACCCACTACCATCGGAAAGGAACTGTCCGTGTTTTCTGATCGCCTCGCGAGGCAGATGCAAAAGACAGAATCCGTCGAAATCCTCGGGAAGCTCAATGGAGCTGTTGGAAATTATAATGCACATCTTTCCGCCTATCCGGATGTCGACTGGCCCTCGTTGGCTAAGGGAATTATTGAAGATCAATTGGGGTTGAAGCAAAATCCTTTCACCACCCAAATCGAGCCGCACGACTATATGGCCGAAATGTTCGATGCCATTAGTCGTTTTAATACGATCCTGATCGATTTCGACCGCGATATTTGGACCTATATTTCCATGGCTTATTTCGGGCAGAAGACCGTCAAAGGTGAGGTTGGATCCTCCACTATGCCGCACAAGGTCAATCCCATTGACTTCGAGAATTCTGAAGGAAATCTTGGTCTTGCCAACGCTATCTTTGGGCACCTTTCAGCCAAGTTGCCTATTTCGCGCCTCCAGCGCGACTTAACCGATTCTACCGTCTTGCGTAATATGGGCGTGGGCTTCGGCTATAGTATGATCGCTTACCAGTCCACCATGAAAGGCCTCGGAAAGCTTAAACTTCGGAATGAAAATCTGGCTGCCGATCTCGACAATGCTTGGGAGGTGATGGCCGAACCCATTCAGACGGTAATGCGTAAAGCGGGGATCGAAAAACCCTATGAAAAACTCAAGGATCTGACTCGTGGACAAGAAAAAATTACGAAGGAAATTATTCGTGAATTTGTAAAAACTCTAGATCTTGGCGAGGCCGATAAGCAGCGTCTTTTGGATATGACTCCGGCCTCTTATATCGGAATGGCAGAATCGATTGTTGATGAGTTGAATTAGTTATTAGATAGATGGAAGGC
>JAOZSZ010000079.1:2553-5434 GCA_029939385.1 Pontiella sp.
TTTAATTCCCGCTATATTTATTATAGTTTAATCCATGCTGAAAATTACTCTTCAGATAAGAAGGGCTCGTAGTATCGCGGGTTGTTTTTCATTATAATAAACAACTAGTTTTGGATTAGGGCTGGGCAAGAAGAGGGAAATATTGTTTAGTTTTAGAAACGATTTAACATTTGTTGAACAAGGAGAGGATGATTATGGAAATCAAGGATATCAGGCGCATCGTAGAGATGATGAAGAGCAACGATTTAACTAAGTTCGCGATGAAGGATGATGGTTTTGAACTTACAATGAAGCGCGGGGCTGAACAGCAGATTATGGTTGCAGCTGCTCCATCGATGGGCGCTCCAGTAGCGCCAGTGGCTTCCGCGGCGGTCGCTCCGGTCGCGATAGATGAAGATGATGGGTTAATCGAAATTCCTTCCCCAATTGTTGGAACTTTTTATCGTAAGCCCGCTCCGGATGCGGATAACTTTGCAAAGGTGGGTGCCGAGGTTTCTGAGGATACCGTAGTTTGTATTATCGAAGCGATGAAGGTGATGAATGAAATCAAAGCTGAAGTTTCTGGTGTGATTAAGAAGATTCTCGTTGATGACGCCACGCCGGTACAATACGGACAGCCCCTCTTCCTCGTTGAACCTAAGTAAGGGAGCTTCCCATGTTTAAAAAGGTATTAATTGCCAATCGCGGCGAAATTGCGTTGCGCATTATTCGAGCCTGTAAGGAACTTGGTGTTCGTTCTGTTGCAGTATATTCCGATGTTGATGCGGATTCATTACATGTTCAAATGGCCGATGAAGCTATTTGTATTGGGCCTGCTGCAGCCAGTGAAAGTTATCTAAAGATTACGAATATTATTAGTGCAGCTGAGATCGCTGACGTGGATGCCATTCATCCTGGCTACGGTTTCCTTGCGGAAAATGCTCATTTCGCTGAAATTTGTGGAAATTGTAATATTACATTTATTGGCCCCTCTCCAGATTGCATTCGAAATATGGGAGATAAGGTTATTGCTCGCGATACCATGAAGGCCGCAGGCGTTCCAATTACCCCAGGTTCCGATGGCATTTTAAAGGATTCCGATGAAGCACTGCATCTGGCTCAAAAAATGGGCTATCCTGTATTGCTAAAGGCGGTGGCCGGCGGTGGCGGAAAGGGCATGCGTGTGGCACGTAATGATGTGAGTCTTGTGCAAGGGTTTATGGCCGCCAGTGCGGAAGGCGAAGCTTCATTTGGTAACCCTGATTTATTCATGGAAAAATACATTGAATCTGCTCGGCATGTCGAGGTGCAGATTATTGGAGATAAGTACGGTAACGTTTGTCATTTAGGAGAGCGTGACTGTTCCATTCAGCGTAGGCATCAAAAGTTGGTGGAAGAAGCACCATGCCCAACTCTTTCTGATGAGGAACGTAAGAATCTCGGAGATATTGCTGTACGGGCAGGGAAAGCCGTTAATTACGACAGTGCGGGGACGTTAGAGTTTTTATATGATGAAGTTGAAAAGAAATTTTACTTTATGGAAATGAATACTCGCATTCAGGTGGAGCACACGGTTACCGAAGAGGTGAGTAATATTGATTTAATGAAGGAGCAGATTCGTGTGGCGGCGGCTGAAAAGCTTTCATTTACCCAAGACGAGGTGCAGATCCGTGGCCATGCCATTGAGTTTCGCGTAAATGCGGAAGATCCCTATAATAATTTTACTCCGTCGCCCGGCCCCGTTGATGCAGTACATTTTCCCGGCGGCCCTGGCATTCGAATCGATTCTCATGTTTATTCTGGGTACACGATTTCTCCTTACTACGATAGTATGGTTGGTAAGATTATTGCGACGGGCAAAGATCGCGAAGAATCATTGGCTCGGATGCGTCGTGCACTTGAGGAATTTACTATTAATGGACCAAATACATCCGTTCCATTAGGTGAGGCGTTAATGGCCAGTGGCCGCTTCATTGAGGGGACATATAACACCGCTTTTCTCGAAAAATTCATGCATGAAAGTTTTCTGAATTCGTAACTAGTGATAAGGAGATAGGGCAATGAGTAATCAAACTGGAAACGCAGTAGGTGATCCCCAAGAATTTCCTGAAGCCGAGGCTTCGGGGTCGGATTATGGGCAGATTCGAATTAATAATAATGTAATCGCCATCATTGCGCATGAGACTGCTAAAAAAGTGCCTGGGGTAGTAGAACTTCAGGGGTCATTGGCTGATGGTATTGCCGGAATAATCGGGAAAAAATCGAAAGACAAAGGGATTCGAGTGGAGAAAGAGAATGAAGAACTTCTCACGATTGATCTCACGGTAGTGCTGGAGTTTGGGGTTCGTATTCCTGAGATTTGTGTGCAATTACAATCGGCCGTGAAAACGGCGGTTGAAGATATGACCGGCCAGCAGGTTTATGCCGTGAATGTGGTTGTGCAAGGGGTTCGTAGTACGAGTGAAAAATCCGAGGGGATGTAAGCGATGAGAAAAGGAATGATCAAGTTTCTCGACTTTATCGTCAGTGCGGGCGTGATGGCGATGGGATGTTGTCTGATCTATTCCAGCCTGCTGAATAAAGAACTTAATACTCGAATCCATGATGTTATAAGCAACACTCCATTGTTCGGCGCAGCTCTTGGCGGGTTTTTGGTTTTTTCTATTTTTCTTCGGATGGTTTCTGGGAAAAATCCGCGTGATAAAAAGGCCTTTATCAATTTCCATTCTGAAGATGGAAGTGTGGGCATTAGTACCAAGGCCATTTGCGACTTCATCGAGCGTATTGGCAAAGAATTCGCCGCAATTAAGAGCATTGATTCGAAACTAATTCAGAGAAAAGGATTTGTTGATGTTGCCCTCAGCGTGAAGGTGTTATCTGGCAATAAGATTCCAGAGCTTTC
>JAOZSZ010000079.1:5534-6738 GCA_029939385.1 Pontiella sp.
GCCCTCCGCGCTGGCTTCGGGAAAGTGGTTTTCATCATTCGTAAGGATTTTTCCGATGCATTTAAAGAGGCCGTGGGGAGTCGTTTCGCGGACAAGATTGAAGTGGGCTATGCCTATCAGGAACTCGATGCCCTACCCGAAGGATTCTCGGTGCCTGAGGGGAGGGGAAAACCATGGGGGACAGGGCAGGCCATCCTCGCGTGCAAAGAGGTGGTCGATACTCCCTTTGCCGTACAAAATGCCGATGACTACTATGGTGCTAAAGCGTTCATGGTGATTTCTAAAGAGCTACAAGGTATGGTCGACGATAGCACCGATAGTTGCATGGTTGGCTTTGAACTAAAAAATACACTTTCGCCCAACGGCTCCGTGAGCCGTGGGATTTGCAAAGTGGAAAATGGCTATCTCACGAGTGTGGTGGAGCGATTGACGATTGAGCGCAACGCCGATGGCGTGGTGCAGGATTCCGGCACGGGGAGCCCAATCGATATGTCCGGCGAGGAAATTTGCTCCATGAACTTCTGGGGCTTCACTCCAAAGTTTTTTAAGGCGTTGGAGTCCCGTTTCGCGGTGTTTCTAACGGCCCAAGGAATGGAGATGAAATCGGAATGGTTTATTCCCTCCATTGTCGACGAAATGATCCACTCTGGAGAAACCCAAGTGAAGGTGCTGAGTTCGGACGATTCATGGTTTGGAGTAACCTATCCGGACGACAAAGCCACTGTTGCACGTGAGCTGAAAGCCATGCACGCCGCCGGCAAATATCCCGATACCCTCTGGGGCTAATCCGTATGGTAGTGGCAACAGATAGGGTTCGGTGCTTCTTTGGGGTGCTGTTCCTTTTTCTTTCCCTGCTTGTCCTTTCTGGATGTATGCAACTCTCTTCCGGAAAGCCACCCGGACCTTGGCACACAGCCTATCAGCCTATTGATGATCCTGAATCCGAGGCCTTTATTGCTCAAACATTGGAAAAGGCGATTGCCGAATTTGGAGTCCCTGCCATTCCGGTGAATAAGGTGTTACTACGTCGGTCTAAAAAAGTAGAAGAAGCTCGTAGATATCGTATTGGAGAAGACTTTTCGCTGACGGAATGTGTGGATCCCACTAATGGTGTGTTCGTTATTTATTTGGCCGTTGATCCCGGGCATCAAAATTATTTTCCACTTCTCGGACACGAATGTGCTCACCTGTTGAATCCTTTCAT
>JAOZSZ010000080.1 GCA_029939385.1 Pontiella sp.
TCTGGCAAGAAATTCCCAATGTGTTAGCCACGGCTATGCCATCCGCAAAACCTCAGTTTGATATGATTCTTGCTATGCTTCAGCTACAGACGGGCATCAATATTGAAGAGGATCTATTGGCTAATATTTCCACAAAATATCTCTCCTTTTCTGTAGCCGAAGCCAATCGGCAAGTTTCAGTGGTCGCCGTTGAACTAAAGAATGGCCCCGCATTTAAAACGGGGATCGAAAGCGTACTAGCATCACCGGCTCTCCAACCGCAGGTCGCTGCAGGCGTCGAAACGATCGATTTTCTTGATCATACGATCTATGTACTGAAGAGCGACGATCTGAATAATCGCGTTTCTTTTGGCGTTGTAGGCGACTACCTGCTCTATGGTCAACCCGATGGGCTCCGCCAAGTGATTCGCAGCCAAAACAGCGATATGGCGGCCAATAATGCCTTTGAACGGTCTCCTCTCGTGGTGGGATTACGACAACAAGTGCCGGCCTCAGCCTTTGGCTATAGCGTGATTGATTGGGAAAAAAATATGGCCGTCATTATCCAAGAATTAAACAAACCCGAGTATATTCTCCTCATGCAACAAAACTGGGCAAAAAGTGGAAGTGCGTTGCCTCCTCCAGATTTTAATAAGCTTCCGCAAGCCGAACACATTGCCTCCTTTTTCAATATCTCCTATCAATATGTGGAAAAAACCGATGACGGTCTTCACCAACGAATTATTTTAAAATATTAGGAATCCTTATGCATCTAAATCCATTCTCGATTTTTGATTTCCGATTATTCATGGGCGGAAATCAAAAATTTATTACCCGCTTCTTTCTTGTCGGACTCATGATGGCTTCAGTCCATGCCGAGGAACTCAACCCTCCCCTGCGGGATTTCGGATTTCAACCCCTAGAAATTTATAAGTTTGAGAATGGCACGTCCCGCTTGATCGTTTCCGACCTTAATGGCGACGGACGCGATGATATCCTTTTTTTGAACAATCATATTTCTCGGCTGGAAATCTTATTCCGCAAGGCAAACGCCGAAGGAACTGAATATTTAGAAGAACTTGATAAACGATTTGAGAATAAAGGAATCATGGTCGACCAGAGTTTGAAGGCGCTGCGCGTGGATGATCTTAACAACGATGGCCTTCTTGATATTCTTAGCTTCGGAACCGCCATCGGTTTACAAATTCGCTATCAACAGGAAAATGGATCCTTCGCCGAGCCGGAGCGGATCTTTATTAAAAACCCAACGTCCGTTACCACCGTTCAGGTGGGCGATCTCAATGGTAATGGGCGTAAAGATATTCTGGTCTGCCACCGCAACCAGGCTGATCTATATTGGAATAGTGACGAAACCCCCTTTCGAAATAAAAAAACCCTCACCTTTTCGGGGGATAAAAGTTTTTATGGTGACATTGCCGATATTAATAACGATGGCATTGCCGACTTAGCCTTCCATTTTAATACCCCTCGCAATCCCTTAAAAATTCGTTATGGAAAAGGGGCGGGGCTCTATGGGATCGAACAACCCCTTGATTTACCTCCACGACAATACATGGACATTCTCCAAACCGAAGGCGTTGCGCCTCGAATAGGTATGATATTACGCAACCGTCTCGCCTTTCGCATGTATGACTTTGCCGATCAGGAACAACCCCTTTTGCTCAACACACAAGAAATATCACCGGCACGCATCGGACTGGAAGGAACTAGTAAAAAAGCAGCTCCCGCTTGGATTGCCGCCGATTTTAATGCCGATGGATATGATGATCTCCTCGTTGCCGCTCCCGAACTCAGCCGCCTACACCTCTACCACGGCTCGATAAATGGACTGAACCCCGAACCCCAACGCATTGATAGCCTTTCCGAAATCTCCCATCTATCGCGACGGGCCAATGGCGATATTCTCGTTATCAGCAAAAAGGAAAAAATTGCAGCGCTGCATTCCGCCGAAGCCCTTGAGCAATTTCCATCTATCCTCAAAACCCCCGGCAAGGTCCTTGCGGGTTGTGCCATCGAATCAAGCGATGAAAGCTGGTTGGTCTGTAAGAATGAGGCAAAAGAATTACAACTGGTTCGACTCAGAGAATCTGGAAATGCAGAAGTTTACTCGCTTAATATGCAAAACGATCCCTCCGACCTTCTCGCCTTTCAACTTCCTGAAAATAAAATTGCGCTCCTTTTCTTCATGGCCTACGACACCCCAAAAATGAAGCTATTTAATGCCGGTCAACTTGAAGAATTCACTAGCGAATCCTTCAGAGCCCTTGCGCAACCACTCAAACGATCCAATATTCACCTCAGCTCTCCGGGAGAGGGTTCCGTGTTAACCGTCGCACAGGGAGCCATTGCTCGCCGGTTTGAATGGCAAGTCGATCACTACGAAATTACGCACCAGTTTAATCCCGAAAATGCGCAGGGCGAAATGGTCGCCTCCTGCGAATATAAACTACTCGATGGATCAACCGGAACCTTGCTCTACGACCGGAACTCAAGCGACTTGGTTCGCTTTTCCGCTCAAAGTAACGAATGGGGAAAGATTCACATCCCCGATGCTGACCAAACCATCTTTGCCCTCGTCCAACTCAAAAACAAAGAGCACGACATGTTGCTCCTGCTCGATCGTACGGGACTCAATGAAATTCAAAGTAACGGCATGCGCCTTGCTCCAGTTTCTAATGCAGAATATATTTCTCCATCCGAAAACCCCATGCTCGCCTATGCCAAGATCATCAAACTAGGCTCGCCGCCCCGCCCGATGATTGCTCTCATCGATCCCGCCAACCGTACCATCGAAGTGGTGAGCCTGAAGAAGGGTGAACTCAATAAAGAACTCATTTTTGAAGTGTTTCTCACCTCCGACTTCGTTAACCGAAAGCAGAACCGAGGCACAGAGCCTCACGATGTCGAGTCGGGCGACCTTAATGGTGACGGCATTGGCGACCTCGTCGTTCTCAGCCAAGATAAGCTACTCATCTACCTCGGAGAGTAAAAAAGTACGTAGTCCCGCCTTTAGGCGGAACTACGAACTTGTGCTACACGTTGAATAGGAATTCAATCACATCGCCATCTTGAACAATGTATTCTTTACCTTCGGTACGGAGCAACCCGGCCTCGCGGCAAGCGAGTTCTCCACCTTTTTCAATAAAATCAGCGTATGCAATAACCTGTGCTCGAATGAACCCTCGCTCAAAATCGGAGTGAATCACACCGGCCGCCTTAGGTGCCGTATCCCCCCGATGAATGGTCCATGCGCGCGTTTCCTTCGGCCCTTGCGTAAGGTAACTCACCAGACCAAGCGTATGATAACCCGTATGGATAATCTGATCGAGGCCACTTTCTTTCACGCCATACTCGCTCAGAAACTCTTCCCGATCCTCATTAGACATCCCGTTGAGATCTTCTTCCATTTTAGCGCAAATCTTAACTACGTCAGCACCGCGTTCCGCGGCATAAGCCTTAACGGAGGTCACATAGTCATTATCTTCCAACAGCCCATCTTCATCGACATTGCAGCAATAGATCACCTTCTTATCGGTAAGGAATTGTGACTCTTTAAAAATGGCTCTTCCCATCTCCGTTTCGTGGTCTTCAAACTTAACGGCCATTTCCCCGGAACCAAGATGATCGAGTAATTTTTCAAAAGTAGGAAGTGTGGCAGCGATCGCTTTATCGGTACGAGCCTGCTTTTTCACACGAGCAGCCCGATTTTCCATCATCTGAAAATCCGCAATAATCAACTCGGCTTCGATGATTTCGATGTCGCGAATAGGATTAATGGAACCATCAACGTGCACCACATTGGTGTCGTCAAAACAACGAACAACTTGAAGAATGGCGTCGGTTTCACGAATATTTGTAAGGAATTTATTCCCCAGTCCTTCGCCTTGGCTGGCGCCCTTCACCAAGCCAGCAATATCAACAAAATCGACCATGGCCGGAAGGATTTTTTTTGATCCAGCAATCTTGGCCAGCTGGTTAAGACGAGGATCGGGCACCGGTACGATCGCCTTGTTCGGCTCGATGGTACAAAATGGATAGTTTGCACTCTCTGCATTTTGTTCGCGCGTTAGCGCATTAAAGATGGTGGATTTCCCGACGTTCGGAAGCCCGACAATACCTATACTTAGTCCCATAATTTTATCCTAAAACGTAAAACGTGAGGCATGAAATCTATTCACACCTCACGCTTCGGTCATCGCTTTTTATTTTTTCTTGGCTAATTTTTTCTTTCCAGCAGATTTAGCTGGAGTACGCATGAGCGGTTTTTCATGAGGGAGCAAGACCCCTCCAATATTGTTGGCTCCTCCGTCCACATAGAGGGTCTGACCCGTAATCTTTTTGGAATATTTTCCGAGCATAAAGACTACCGCATTGGCCACTTCCTTCTTATCGTTAACGACATCCCAAGGAAGAGGACTGATTTTTTTCCACGTACGAGCGAGATGCGCAAAGTGCGGGATCGATTTGGCCGCTTTGGTGGCCAGCGGTCCTGCAGAAATGGCATTAACACGAACGTGCTCACGGCCGTATTCACGGGCAAGAGCGCGCACCAATGCTTCGAGTGCCGCCTTGTTAACCCCCATCCAGTTGTAATATGGAAACGCTAACTGAGACTCAAACGAAAGCGTGACAATGGATCCGCCCTGCTCCATTTTTTGAAGCGCAAAATGAGAAATTGTGGCGAGCGAAGCACAACTGATATGAAAGGCCTGTTTGATATCTTCATAGGCGGGGGTGTACATATGGTCGCCCAAGCACGTTTTTGGATTCGCAAAACCGATCGAGTGCAGAACCCCATTGATGGGCCCTGTTCTCTCAAACAAATTACGCACTTCATTTTCGACCGTTACATCGCAATATTCAAACCGCATGGCCGCTTTTTGTTTTTCCGTCAGATCTTTGCTTCGGTCAAAAAATATACGTTTCATCCGCTCACTCTGGACCGTATAGATTACATTACCCCCCAAATCCTCAATCATCTTGCCTACGGCATAGGCGATAGAATCGGTATTGAGCAGTCCCATTACAACGTAAGTACTTCCTTTTTCAATCATTATCCGTACTCCTTAATTATTTAAAATTGGGCGCAAACCTAGTCAGATTACTCATCTTTTGCAATCGGGGAATCCAACGATTTTTAATTCTTAAAAATTAAAGGATCAACACATCCTGAAAGAATGGATTACTTTGACCATCCGCACTTCCCTTCTAAATCTTTTGGTTTGTAAATCGTACGAACGGCCGTTTGCCCTCCGGGCGTCTTGATCGTAATGCGTACGCCCACGCCATTCAGCTCCACCTCTATCTTTTCAAAACCACTGTCATCTCTTGCCGAGGAGAGATCCCCTGAAACTTCCTGAACCGCGGTAATGACCGAACTGGTCATTAGCGTTTTCTTTGATTTAGAAGGAAGTGCTTCAATCGTTAAATTACCTTTGGTTATTTTTTTAAACCATTTTGGATTATCTATCCACGCCCCCTTTCCTGTTTCTTTACAGAAGATGCAATATTCAATCTCTATATTTTCCAGCGGAATAGGATTTCGGTTTTCAAGGAATAGTTCATAGGAAATCTGCTCGAACTTAACCTGCCCGATGCTCTCCTTTTCCGAGCCACCCGTCGCATAGGAAACCGTTCCTTCAAGAGTCTTCTTCCATCTTTTAACCGTATCCTTGCTACAGGAAATCTTAAAGAAGCTGGGATTACGAAAACCCTCCATGGCCGCCCAATCTTGGATATATTTTTGATCCGCATCCACAAAGATAGTGGGTTTAACCTTAACGCATTTTCCGTCTTCGCGCTTAAGTTCCACCAATCCTTGGCTCGTATTATACGATTTGATTTCAGCCTTCAGCGATCGACCATCCGGTAATTTAAACGCCCGTATTTCTGCGCCCACTTGCTGGGTCGACACTATTGCAAATAACACACCCACCACCGTCATCAAATGCTTCATAAATAGGCCCCTTAACACTCTTAATCATTCATTAATTTATATAAAAATGTGACTTATATATTACAAATAAAGAATCCTTCCAAAAAGAATAATCCCGACCTTTCCGGTTAATTGGAGATTTCCAGCCCCTCTCCGGTATGCCTTAATGAATCCTTATGAAAGAAAACTTTGGGCTCTATCTCATCCTCACCCATCCCATCGCGGGTTATGAAACCTGCGCCAAGGCGGCCGTCGATTGCGGCATACGCTACCTTCAACTACGAATGAAAGATGCCCCTCACGCTGCCATACTCAAAACCGCTATCGCCCTCCGCACCATCACACACGGAAGCCAAACCCGATTCATTATTAATGACGACCTTGCCGTGGCGATCGAATCCGATGCCGATGGCCTTCACCTTGGGCAAGGTGATATGCGGCTGGACAAAGCACGTGCCAAGTGGAACACCTCTGGGAAAATCTTTGGCCTCTCCACCCACAGCACAAAACAAGCCCTTCAAGCTTTAGAGCAATCGCCCGACTATATCGGCGTGGGTCCCATCTTTTCTACCCCCACAAAACCCGACACCGCCCCCGCTCTCGGCCCTCAAAAAACCGGTCAAATCATTCAAGCGTCCCCGCTTACTACGGTAGCGATCGGCGGGATTGATGCCGAAAACCTTCCCTCTCTTTTAGAGGCTGGTATTAGAAACTTTTGTGTTGTTCGAGCCGTGAATGAAGCCGCTCATCTGGGAGCATCCATTCAACGGCTCCAAAAAATATGGAAAAGTCATTGTTTTTGT
>JAOZSZ010000274.1 GCA_029939385.1 Pontiella sp.
GCTTGGTTAACGTCTTGCAGGAATCCTTCGTGGAACCGCTTTCGAAAGCGGTTCGCGATGATCTGGTGCAGGAACTTAAAAAAGTGATGAATGACGAGTGCTCCGCCCCAACGCTTCCATCGAAGGATTAGGGAGAGGTGTTGCTTTAATCGTAGACGGAGCATCTTGCTCCGTTTGGGTTGGGCTTGTTCGATGTTCTTTTGAACGAATCAGTCTACGAAGCCTCGCCCTCCAATTTCATTCCTAAAAAACATAGCGCCATCGGGTAAGCCGTATAAACGCTTACTTTGCATCGCGCGTCTACAATCCGGCAAAAGGATTGTTGGAAAAACCTTTTGGTTTTGGCGCCGGCGTATTTCTAGGTTTGTTCCGATCCTGGGATCGTTTGTGGACCGATTGTTTCTTTTTGGCGGAGAGTGAAATGCGCTTTCGTTGTATATCTACCTCCAAGACGCGGACCTTAATGCGATCGCCCGCCTGAACCACATCGGCGGGATCTTTCACAAATTGATCGGCGAGTTGAGAAATATGAATCAGACCATCTTGATGTACGCCGACATCGACGAAGGCCCCGAAGGCGGTGACATTGGTGACAATCCCCTTCAGCTCCATGCCTGTTTTTAGATCATTCATCGTCATTACATCGTCGCGGAAGCCGACTTCCTCAAACTGCTCGCGCGGGTCGCGACCGGGCTTTTTCAGTTCGTCGACAATATCCTTGAGCGTTAGCTCACCCACATCATCGCTGATGTAGGTGCTAAGTTTTACTTTGCTGACCACCTCGACGTTGCCGACGAGCGTTGAAAGCGGCTCGCCAAGATCGGCGGCGATCTGTTCAACAAGCTTGTAGCGTTCAGGGTGCACGGCAGAGGCATCCAGGGGCTGGGTGCCGCCGTGGATGCGCAAGAATCCAGCGGCCTGCTCGAAGGCACGCGGGCCGAGGCCTGCCACTTTCAGCACGGCCTTGCGGTTTTTGAACGCGCCGTGGGTGTTGCGGTATTCAATAATCTTCTTGGCAAGGCTATCGCCAATTCCAGCTACGCGAGAGAGCAGGGGCGCGCTGGCGGTATTGAGTTCCACGCCGACATGGTTCACGCAGCTCACCACCACTTCGTCGAGTTTGTCCTTGAGTAGTTGTTGATAAACATCGTGCTGATATTGCCCGACGCCGATCGATTTTGGATCGGTCTTTACCAATTCGGCCAGCGGGTCTTGCAGGCGGCGGGCAATGGAGATCGCGCCGCGGATGGTCAGATCGAGATCCGGGAATTCTTCGCGAGCGATGGCCGAGGCACTGTAGACCGAGGCTCCGGCTTCGCTGACGGAGACGACGCTGATCTCCTTTTTCTGCATGGTTTTGAGTAGGCTCTTTGCGAAGGCTTCGGTTTCGCGTCCAGCCGTTCCGTTGCCGACGGCGATGGATTGCGGTTGGTGCTTGTCGATAAATTTGGACAGTTCGATTTCAGCCTTCTGCGTTTGTTGCGGGCCTTGGCTCAGATAGATCGTGAGGGTATCGAGATATTTTCCGGTGGCGTCGATCGCGACACATTTGCAACCGGTGCGCAGGCCGGGGTCGATCCCAATAACGGCCTTTTCTCCATACGGCGCGGCCAGTAGCAGGCTGCGCAGATTTTTGGCAAAAATTTCGACGGCGGCGCGGTCGGCCTTCATTTTCATTTCAACGGAGATATCGATCTCGACGCTGGTGGTGAGCAGGCGCTTATAGGCATCGTGGATCGCCTTTTCGAGCTCGTGGAAAAAAGGAGAGGCGGGGTTGGCTTCGCAGATTTCCTTCATCCGTTCGATCTGCGGGTCGGCATCGATCACTAGTTTGCGGCGTAATACCCCTTCGGTTTCCCCTCGGCGAATGGCCAAATATCGGTGCGACGGAATATTGGAGATGGGCTGGGAAAAATCAAAGTAGTCTTTATATTTTGAGTTTTCGTCGGGTTTAGAAGATCGGGCGGGCATGGAAGTGATGGCACCGGTCTTAAAATAGGCGTTTCGAACAAGGGCGCGGACGATTGCTTTTTC
>JAOZSZ010000081.1:0-1760 GCA_029939385.1 Pontiella sp.
AAAGGGCTCCAGCCAGCGGATCAAATTGTTGCAGTAAACGGCAACCCCACCAAATCATGGTACGATGCACAGGTTGAAACGCTACTGAGTAGCGATACCAACCACGTCATTGTCCTCACGGTACTTTCCGGCACCGAAACCCGTGATATCGAAATCCAAGCCAATGATCCCTCCGCAGGCGGCTATCTCATCGACGGGGTTTCCGAAGCCATTCCCTGTGTTCTTGGACGCGTCACGCCCGGATCGCCTGCCGCTGAAGCCGGAATTGAGCCCGATGATATCATTAAAGTATTTGCAGGAACGCCCGTTATTGACTGGAACCATTTCACCGAATTAGTGCAGGAATATCCCGATCAAACTATAATTATGCAGGTGCTACGAGCCGAAGAGCTCGTCGAGCTATCCATTACACCCGAGTATGATAAAGGGATGGAACGTACCCTGATTGGTGTTTCTCTTGGAGGCTCCGGAGCCATGCCTTGGTCGTTATCTGGATCGCCCATCGAACAGATTAAAAGTGACGCCTCGTCCATCTTCCGTCTGCTCAAAGCCCTCACAACTAAAGGTGAGGCTAAAAATGCGGCGGGCGGACTCGGCGGCCCCGTGGCCATCTTTACAATGATCTGGTTTGCCCTAAAAATGGGTATTATTAATGCACTCGGGCTGATCCGTTTTATTAATATTAACCTCGCGGTGCTCAACCTGTTCCCCATTCCGGTGCTTGACGGTGGACATATCTGCTTTGCCCTCTGGGAAGGCATTACCCGCCGCAAGGTTCATCCCAAGGTGGTTGTCACACTCATTAACATCTTCGCCGTCCTGCTGATCTCTGCCATGCTCTTTCTCTCTTGGCGCGATGTGGATCGCAACTGGAATATTAGCCGCTTTTTCACAAAAGCACCTATTGAACAGATGGATATTCCAATAGAAGATTGATCAAATGAGGGATCGATGGATTTTGAAGTGAACCCCCGAGGAATCTAGGGTTCCATTCATCTGATAATCCATTACGTTCCCTGCATGAAGCGGATCTACAAAAAAAAGTCGCGATTAAATCTTAAACAACTTGGGTTCAGTGTATTTACGCTCTTCATCGTTTTTGTGGCCTTCAAGATTCTAACGCCACCGAGCTCGGTGGTGGAAAGGATCCAATCCTTCGACGGAAGCAAGACCGCGCGATTGCGTAAGTTTTACTATGTCTCCCAACCTTCCTATAAAATTGACTACCGCGAAACGGATAAACTCGTCTGGCTAAACTTGCTCTATCTCCCCAGCTATACCAACGTCCCCCACGAAACGGCCACCGAATCCATCGAATGGAGCCCCGATTCCGAACGCCTTGATTTTAGAATTAACGGCACCTCGGTCTGGACGTACTCCTTTAGCCAAGAATAAAAAACCAATCGTCTTTAAAATAAATCTCCACCACTTCCGTTATATACGCAGACATCGAATCAACCAACAGGAGACAGATCCATGAATGCTAAAATTACAACCCTTGCACTCACCGTACTTGCAGGAACCCTAACCGTAAATGCACAACAACCGCCACAACACCGACGGGCGTTGCAGAAGAAACAACAGCAAATATGTCCCGCCTGCGGCGCATTATGCGGTGGCCAGCAACAGCAACGGTTCGCGCCACAACAAAGACGACAAGGTCGACAACAGTTCCAGGGTCGACAACAGTTCCAAGGTCGGCAACAGCAGTTTGCGCCACAACAACGCCGCCAAAACCAACCGCAACAGTTCCAAGGTCG
>JAOZSZ010000081.1:1860-6724 GCA_029939385.1 Pontiella sp.
GACGGACAATTGTCGAATCAGGAAAAACAACAGATGAAACAAGCCATTCAGAAGCGATCGAATGCCAAAAAAGATAACGCTCCTCGTAAAGGAAAGCCAAATAAACAAAAATTGCCGACCCCGGCGATAGATGAAGAATAACCCTCTGAATATTTTATTTAGCGGCGCAAAGATTTCTCTCCCTTGCGTCGCTTTTTTTTATCCACGCCCCCGAATTCAAGATTTATCTTCCAACCTTGGTTAAAAATGATAAATCAGTTGTATTTAAGCAATATTCATATTTTATATTTGAATATCCGGATAAACGGATATATACATTCCGATCGGTTAAAATAAGAGGGATACCATGAGCACAAAAAACCAATTTAGCAACTACACCACGGAAAGCGGCAATCAGTTTGCCGAACTGCTCCAAAAACAAGTGCTGATGCTCGATGGCGCCATGGGCACGATGATCCAGAAGCACAAGCTGGAGGAATCCGACTTCCGCGGCGAACGGTTTTCCGACCACGCCTCCGACCTGAAAGGTAACAACGACCTACTCACACTCACCAAGCCGCAACTGATCGAAAATATTCACGTTGAATTCCTCGAAGCCGGCGCGGACATCATTGAAACCAACACCTTTAGCTCCAGCATTATTTCGCAGGCCGACTACGGGCTAGAATCAATCGTTAGCGAACTAAATATTGAATCGGCCAAAATTGCGCGCAGAGCCATCGACCGCGTGCTTGCAACCGATCCGTCGCGCACCTTATTTGTGGCGGGTTCGATCGGTCCAACCAACCGCACCGCCTCTCTTTCGCCCGACGTAAACGATCCCGGCTTTCGCGCCGTCACCTTCGACGATCTGGTCGAAGCCTACACCGAGCAGACCGAGGCACTGATTGAAGGAGGCGTCGATATCCTACTGGTTGAAACCATCTTCGACACACTCAATGCAAAAGCCGCCCTCTATGCGATCGACGAGATCTTTGAAAAAACGGGAGTACGCCTTCCGATCATGATTTCGGTAACCATTACCGACCAATCTGGCCGCACGCTTTCCGGCCAAACCCCCGCCGCGTTCTGGTATAGCATCGAACACGCAAAGCCTATTTCGGTTGGCATCAACTGCGCGCTCGGAGCCCAAGACATGCGCCCCTACCTCGAAGAGCTCGCCGAGGTTGCCCCCTGCTACATCAGCATCTACGCCAATGCCGGACTACCCAACGCATTTGGAGGATACGATGACACACCGGACGATATGGCCAAAATCTACGACGATTTTGCGGAACACCGTCTGGCCAACATCTGGGGCGGTTGCTGCGGCACCACGCCCGACCACATCCGCGCCATGGCCGACGCCGTCAAAAAACACCCCCCGCGCTCCCTTAGGGGTCAGTCCTTTGATTTAAGTGTTCCGCATTTTAGCGGATTGGAACCGCTCAACATTAGGCCGGAAATGAACCTCGTGATGGTCGGCGAACGCGCCAACATTACCGGGTCGCCCAAGTTTGCGCGGCTGATCCGCGAAGGCGATCTGGAAGCGGCATTGCATATTGCCCGCCAGCAGGTAGAGAATGGTGCCAACATTATCGATATTAATATGGATGAAGGCCTTATAGATTCCAAAGCGATGATGGTTAAATTTCTTAACCTTGTGGCCGCCGAGCCAGATATCTGCAAGGTCCCGATCATGATCGACTCCTCAAAATGGGAGGTCATCGAGGCGGGGCTCAAGTGCATTCAAGGCAAAGGCATCGTCAATTCCATCAGCATGAAGGAAGGCGAAGACCTCTTCCGCGAACACGCACGCAAAATCCAACGCTATGGCGCCGGCATGGTTGTGATGGCCTTCGATGAACAAGGTCAGGCCGACACCACCGAGCGCCGCATTGAAATCTGCACCCGCGCCTATCACATTCTCGTCAACGAGCTAGGCATTGACCCTACCGATATTATTTTTGATCCCAACGTTTTCCCGATCGGCACCGGTATGGAGGAGCACCGCATCAATGCCGTCTCCTTCTTTGAGGCCACCAAGGTGATCCGCAAAACGCTACCCGGCGTGTCGGTGAGCGGCGGCATTAGTAATGTTTCATTCTCATTCCGAGGCAACAACCGGGTGCGCGAAGCCATCCACGCTGCGTTCCTTTTTCACGGCATGGAGGCTGGCCTAAATATGGCTATCGTCAATGCCGGGATGCTGGAGGTATACGACGAGGTTCCAAAAGAGCTGATGGAGCGCGTCGAGGATGTGGTGCTCAACCGCCGCGATGACGCCACCGAGCGGCTAATCGACTATGCCGAAGCTATCAAGGCCGAGGGCGGCGGAACCAAAAAGGAAGTGGAGACTCAGGCGTGGCGCAAGAGTTCCGTGGAGGAGCGACTCCAGCATGCGCTAGTGAAGGGCATCGTTGATCATATTGATAAAGATGTCGAAGAGGCGCGGCAACAATATAACCGCGCACTCCATGTGATTGAAGGCCCTCTAATGGCCGGTATGGAAGTGGTCGGAGATCTATTTGGTTCAGGAAAAATGTTCCTACCGCAGGTCGTCAAAAGCGCGCGCGTCATGAAGAAGGCGGTCGCCTATCTGCTTCCGTTCATGGATGCCGAGAAAGACGGAAAATCCACCAGCGCCGGAAAGATCCTGATGGCCACCGTGAAAGGCGATGTCCACGATATCGGCAAGAATATTGTCGGCGTCGTACTCGCCTGCAATAACTATGAAGTGAAGGATATTGGGGTCATGGTTCCATGGCAAACCATTCTCAAGGAGGCTAAGGATTGGGGAGCCGACATCATTGGCCTCTCCGGGCTAATTACGCCATCACTCGACGAAATGGCACATGTTGCCAAGGAGATGCAGCGCGAAGGAATGAAGATTCCATTGATGATCGGCGGTGCAACCACCAGTAAGAAACATACGGCCGTAAAGATTGCGCCCGAATCCGACGCACCCGCCATCCATGTGCTCGACGCCTCGCGCGCGGTTGCCGTGGCTCAATCACTGTTGAGCCAAGATCTGGCCTATCGCCGCGCAATCAAATCCGACTACAACGCCCTGCGAGAGCAATACCTCGACGCGCAGGAAGCCAAGGCATTCCAACCCTTGGAAACTGCGCGCGCCAACGCCCTTTCCATAGATTGGAAAAATACTATTCCACCCCATCCTGAATTTATCGGAAGCCGCGCAATCGATTCGGTATCGGTCGAGGATCTCGTTCCGTTCATTGACTGGACCCCCTTCTTCCGCACCTGGGAGTTCCAAGGAAAGTATCCCGAAATCCTCAAAAAAGAAGCCGCCCGCTCGCTCTACGACGATGCGCAGGAGATGCTCCACCGCATCATCGGCGAAAAGCTATTCCAACCGCGCGGCGTCCACGGCCTCTTCCCCGCCAACCGCGTAGGCGACGATGTAGAAATCTATACCGACGAAACGCGTACCGAAGTGCAAACCACCCTGTGTTTCCTGCGGCAGCAACATATCAAAACCGACGGCACACCCAACCGCTGTCTCGCCGACTTCATCGCGCCAAAAGACTCCGGCGTAGCCGACCACATCGGAGGGTTCGCCGTCACCGCCGGGGTCGGAGTAAGCGAACTGGCACAACAGTTCCGCGAGGACAACGACGACTATAACTGCATCCTCGCCCAAGCACTCGGCGACCGCCTCGCCGAAGCCTTCGCCGAATACCTACATAAAAAAACGCGCGATGCCTGGGGCTTCGGGAAAACCGAAGACTTAACTCCCGAGCAGATGATCAAAGAAAAATATCAAGGCATCCGCCCAGCGGCCGGCTATCCCGCCTGCCCCGACCACACCGAAAAAACGACAATCTTCCAGCTTTTGGATGCCACTCAGCACACCGGCATCGAGTTGACCGAAGGGATGGCCATGAATCCGCCCAGCTCCGTCTCTGGCCTCTACTTCGCCCACCCCGACTCCCGCTACTTCCCGCTCGGCCGCATCGACCGCGATCAAGTGGCGGACTACGCCAAACGAAAAGACTGGACGATGGAAAAAGTTGAAAAATGGTTAAGCCCGAATCTGGGATATACGGTGTAAAAATACCGCTACTTTCCTTGACGAAATATCGCATATGTGCGATACAGAAATAGTTCATGACCAAGAAAAAATACATCGCGGTGAAGAAGGTTCGGCAGTTTGTCGAGTCGCAATCAAACGAGGTGCAGGCTGAATATTTAAAAATCAGTGAGCAACTCGAAAAAGACGGGCGTCTGGTGGAGCCGTTTGGAAAGAAGCTGGATAAGAACCTTTTTGAAATGCGAATACGAAGAGGCGGACAAGTTCGAATCCTCTACTTTTATCATGAGAGAGAATATGTGATTGGTGTCCACGGCTTCACTAAAAAAACGCAGAAGACCCCGCAAAAAGAACTCAAGCAGGCCATGCGGGTGATAGGTCTGCTTAAGCGAGGAGAATACGATGAATAGTACTATGGAAAAGATGCGCACCGCGCATAAAAAACAAGCCAAAAAGATTCGCCAAACCCCGGAGTTTGAAGCAGTTTCCAACGCCTTCGATGTTGAATATGCCATCGCAAAGGAACTGCACAAAGCACGTACAAAAGCTCATCTCAGCCAAGTTCAAATCGCCGAACGCATGGGCACCACCCAAAGTGTAGTCTCCCGGATCGAACACGGCGGAAACGTCTCCATCGACACGCTCGTCCGATATGCCACAGCCTGCGGCGGCAAACTAAAAGTTCAGGTTGTTTAACAAAATGTTAAAATTTAAGAAAATGGTGTGAACACAATATCTTCTCAACACAACATTAAAGCCTCGGAGACTGACCTGCTCGCAGGGCGTATCCACAAGGGCAGTGTCACCGATCTGACTGGAAAAAAGTTATGA
>JAOZSZ010000275.1 GCA_029939385.1 Pontiella sp.
CTACAGGGTCAAGATGTAGCAACGCTTCACTCCGAAGGAGAAAGCGTTCTCTGTGGCATTGGTGCATTTCGTCCCCGTCCGCTTTCCCTTCGGGTGAAGCGGAACTACACCTACAGGGTCAAGATGTAGCAACGCTTCACTCCGAAGGAGAAAGCGTTCTCTGTGGCATTGGTGCATTTCGTCCCCGTCCGCTTTCCCTTCGGGTGAAGCGGGGCTACACACACGGGAGGCTAGGGGCTAGGAGCTAAAAGCCGAAAGCTTAAGGCACAAAAAATCCCCTCCGGGACCTTGATGGTTGTAGTAATCTACGGACTCTGCCAATTCCTGTTCAGCACAGGAAAGAACAACCAGCTTCATCGTTTGGCTATCCGATTAAAAATCTCATCTGCGGAGGATGCCTTTATTTCCCCGGCATTATAGGCCTCTATGCGGGATTCTATTTCCACTTTCCAAGCCTCGTCCTCGGGATGTTCCACAGCCTTGTCAAAGCTAAAAAACAGGCGCTCAATCAATTCTGCCCGATCCTCCGGGGATAAGCCTAATGCGGTTTCCATTACTTTTTCTGCAATAGCGGTCATATGAATTCCTTGACTGATTCAAGAAACACTGTAGCACCTAACGGAAGAATTGCAACGGGAAGAGATTCGCGCGGAGGTCGGAGGACGGAGGGCGGAGATCGGAAGACAGAGGGGGCGTGGGAGCTAGTGGCTAGTGGCTAGAAGCTAGGAGCTAGGGGCTAGGAGCTAGGAGCCAAAAGCTTAAGGCACAAAAAATCCCCTCCGGGAATGAAGAGGATTTTGGAGAGCCCGTTGGGATCGGCTTAGAAGCGGTGAAGTAGCTTTCCGCTTACAATGACTGCGCTATAGTCCTGACCGAATGTACCGTCGAGATCGAGACCAAATTCCAGGGTATCAGAACCCCATTTAGCAAAACGTACGCCCGCGCCCACCTTAACCAAATCTTCCTCACGAGCCTGTAGCGAGACCCCCACTTGATTCGCACCACCCACCGTCAGATAGGTCGGCGCATCGGGATCTTCATTAAACTCATGCAACCAATGCATACGAAGTTCGGGCTGAAATTCCATTTCCAGATTAAAGGCCTCTATCTTTTTAATCATTGAAATCGTGGCACCGAGCGAACCGAGGTACGACCATTGATCGTAGGAATCCCAATCTTTATCCAACAATCCATCCGCCGATATTTCGGTATAATCTTCCTGAGAGTATAACGAAGTTAAGAGCGAAATCTCTGGAGTCAATAACACGGCATGACCGAGTTCAAATCCCCAGCCGCCGCCGATATACATTCCCAAGGAGCTCGCATCATATTCGCCCGTGTAATAGTCGATTCCCGTGGTTTCAACATCGTTGTATGCATAGTTAATATTGGCATCAAAATAGCCCTTTTCGCCTTTGATTGCGGCATAGGCCGTTGCGTAGACGGTATCCGCTTCACCATCATTTCCGGTATTACCATTCACAGTGGTATGGGCATAACCCCCGCCCACACCGAGCAACATATTATTAAAACGCTTATCCAAACCGAGCACCCCACCGCCCATATAGGCATCGTAGCCCGCATGTGTGCTGGTTCCATCCTGCTCAAAGCGCGATCCATATCCCCGACCCCAAACCTGATAGCTAGCCGGAACTTCGATTTTATTCTTAGACGCTCTCGGAGCGTGCGCAAGATAACTCTTCTTCGAAGATGCGGAAACATGATCCTTTGAATTTCTAGTCAACTCAGAACGAGGCGCTTGATCATCGATATCCTTCACTGATTTACGGATATCCCATGAAGGCAAATGATCCTCCATCCAATCCACCGAGTTATCCCAACTTCCCGGCCCCTGCGCCCCCTGCGGAGCGTAGGAAGCATTGCTTCCGAAGTTTTCATATCGCAGATAACTACGTGTACGATCCTTAATCTGATCCGAAAAGACTTCCTGCAGATGAATCAATGTATTGGCCATTTCTGGAGTACGAACCGACAGATCCCGAGTGTATTGCTGCCCCTGCTCCTC
>JAOZSZ010000082.1 GCA_029939385.1 Pontiella sp.
AGCCTGCGGAGCAGCAGTCGGGTACCCTTCATTTTCTTGATTATTGGCGGGTTATTCGCTCAAGAAAGGAAATTGTTCTGGCGGTTGCCATTCTCGTCATTTTGACTGGTACGGTATATACGTTGATGTTGCCTAATATCTATGCCTCCTCCGCTCGAATCTCTGTTTCTGAGGATGCTCCTGAGATTAACCCATTTAGTTCGCAATCTTATGCGACGGGCTATAATCCCTATTTTTTGCGCACACAGTTTGAAATTTTGCAGTCGAAACCGATTCTTCATGAAGTAATTAATCGACTAAATCTTCAGAGTGAGTGGGGCCGATCGGGCGAAAAACTACCCCGAAATGTGGCTTATAAAATCCTAAAAAATAGTATTACCGTTTTTCAACAACGTGATACATCACTAATCTTTATCTCCGCAAAACGGGATAATCCTAATGAGGCGGCCAAAATTGCAAATGAACTTGCAGAGGTTTATCGTGACTCACGTCTTGATATTGCCAGTAGGGATGCCCGCGCCGCGATTGATAAGATTGCTGAGGCTCTTCGTGAACAGCGCAATCGGGTGGATGCGGCTGAACAAAAAGTTGAACAGATTCGTGTGGATCTAGATATTGCAGTAATTGGCGGAGAAGGAAGTATTGATGTTGATAATATCCGTTTGCAGCAACTAGAAGGAGACCGTCTTGTTGCTATGAATGAGATGGTTGAAAAAGCGGGGCTTCTAAAGATTCTAGAGAATTTAGATAATAAGGATCTAATTGAACGGGCTTCTTATATTACCTTTGACCAATTTGTGATGGGGGCCATTCAGCAACTTCAGGATATTGATATTCAACTCAGCTCCCTTGAAGCTGACTATGGGATTAATCATCCAGAGGTTCGTCGTTATTCCTTGCAAAAGAAAAAAGTGGAAGAGACGTTAAATAATCGTCTTCAGGCCTTAAGAAATGGTCTAGAGACAGAACATTTAATTGCAAAAAATAAATTTGATACCTTAGAAAAAATCCTCATTGGAGTGCGGGGTGATCTTATTGGAGCCCAGGGTTCTAAGTTTCGCCCATTTCGCAATGCTCAGCTTGACCTAGATTCAGAGCGCTTTATCTATACTCAACTTAACGCCAAACTCCGTCAGGAAATCATTACCTTGCAGATTCCCCAGAACCCAGTTGAGATTATTGATATTGCTGAACCCAATAATCGTCCGATTAGTCCCAACCTTTTCATGAACGTGTTGCTTAGTATTTTTGTTGGTCTAGGCGCAGGGGTTGGTTTGGCTTACTTTATCGAATATCTCGATACCTCAATTAAGAGTGCTGACGATGTTGAGCGACTCTTGGGACTTCCTGTTCTTGGGTTGATTCCTCAGAAAGTTCGTCCTTTAGTGGAAGAGGGCCCTGATAGTGAGCATGCCGAAGCCTATCGTGTGTTACGTACTAATCTTGTCTTTACTGAGGGGGGCTCGGCTAAAGGAGCTTTTTGTGTGCTGAGTGGAGGTTCTGGAGAGGGCAAGTCGACGACGGTGTTTAACCTGGCCTATGTATGTGCTCAGCAAGGAGAAAAAGTATTGCTAGTTGATGCTGACCTTCGTCGGCCGGTGCAACATACAATTTTGGGGGTATCCAATCGCTTTGGTTTAACCAATGTGTTGCTACGCGATGTGCCGGTAGAGGAAGCGATTAAAGCAACGAGTGTTCCGAATTTGCACTTTCTGCCCAGTGGGCGTTTGCCACGAACGTCCCTTGGCGTGTTGGATCCAAAGCGTATTGGGGAGTTGATTTCTAGTTTGAAATCAAAATACGACATTGTGCTTATCGATACTCCACCTTTGGTGGGGATTAGCGACTCCTCAATTATTGCTAAGGAAGCAGATGGTGCTATTCTCGTAGTGCAGTATCGTAAATATCCTCGTGACATGCTTATTAAAGCGAAGCAAATCATGGATACTCTTGGGATTAATTCAATTGGGGCGGTCTTAAATAATATCAATGTCATGCGTGATGATTATTATTATTATTATCACTCCTATTATTCGGATTACTATCACAGCTCGCAGGGCGATGTGATGACCGATGATAGTGTTTAGTGGCTTTTATAAATGAGGTAGAATAGATGGATCAAAAGTTTTTTCTTAGTTTAATATTGGTTTCAATGATTCTTTTGAATGGTTGTGTCATTCAACCGGTCAATAAAGATTCGCATGACGCACTTGCTCCTGCGCAAGGAGATATCTCGGCTTCGGCGGAAAATGCTAATGATTTGGGGGCTTATAAATTAAGGCCTTTTGATCCGATTTATGTGCGTTTTAGTGGCATCACAGAGCAGCAGCAACTTGAACTGATTATTGATGAACATGGTGAAATTAACCTTTTGCATATTAAAGGAACCATTAAGGCAGAGGGTCTTACAACTTCTGAGTTAGAAACGGTGATTGAGCAATCTTACATTGATGGAAATATTTATAAGAATGTCTCTATCAACGTAACCATGACGTCTAAAGTTTTTTATGTTCAAGGTGAAGTTAACGCGCCTGGACAATTTCAACTCATAAGTGGAACCACATTGTTGCAAGCCATCGCCGGGGCACGTGGATACACATCGTTTGCAAATAAGAAGAAGGTGACGATTACGCGTTACGGAAAAATCTACACCTACAATGTAAAGGATCTGGAAAAAAATCCTTCTAAAGATGTTAAGCTTGAGGCTGGCGACGTAATTAAAGTTTGGCAGAAGTGGTACTAGCCACGGTCTCCCTTTTACATATCTACACCCGATAAATGATGGAGTCTCTTCCAGCAGTAAGAAGAATTGGAATTATTGGTGGATCGTTTGATCCCATTCATACTGGCCATCTAATTATTGCTCAAGATGCTGTGGAGCGGCTTAAATTATCAGAAGTTTTATTTATGCCTGCGGCCATTCCTCCGCATAAGCAACATAGAGAGCGAGTTCCGGCTGAAGATCGATTAAACATGCTCAATCTTGCTGTAGAAGGCGACTCTCGCTTTTCTGTTTCCGATCTTGAAATTCAACGATGTGGTATTTCCTATACGATCGATACGGTACGTAGTTTGCGAGAGGCCTATCGGGATGCCGATTTAGTTTTGATTATTGGTAGCGATACTTTAGTTGATCTCCATAATTGGTATCGCATAGATGAATTACTTTCTATGTGCGAAGTCGCAAGCTTTTTGCGCCCAGGCGAAGATTCTATCGAGGCGATTGCAAATAAGGTGCAGCTTAAAGAGCTTCATCGAGAGCGATTGCTTCGGAATATAATTAAATCGCATCGAATAGAGATTTCTTCAACGGAGATTCGCAAACGAATCGCGAAGGGATTGAGTATTCGATATCTTGTGCCACGGGAAGTGGAAATGTATATTTATGAACAGAACCTTTATCAAGGCTGACGAGGAATAATTATGGAAGAAGATAAAAAAATTATTAAACAAATTGTGGCCTTTCTTGAGGATCGAAAAGCAGAAGATATTATCGCCTTGGATTTGCGTGAACACGCCAATATTGCCGAGTACTTTGTGATTGCAACAGGAGCGAATAAACCTCATCTAAAATCTTTACATGATGGTCTTCAACGATTGTTTAAAGATGCAGGTTTCAAGGGTTATCATAAGGCCGGCGTTCCAGATAGCGGTTGGATGATTATGGATTATCATGGTGTAATGGTGCATGTTTTTGAGCGCGAGTTGCGTGAGTTTTATGACCTTGAACAGCTCTGGAAGGATGCGCCGAAGATGAACCTTCAGGAAATCTAACGATGGCATTCAAGATCTATAATACAATGAGTCGTACGAAAGAGGAGCTTCTCCCTCTGGATGGGGAGCATGTTCGTATGTATACCTGCGGCCCAACGGTCTATAACTATGCGCATATTGGAAACTTTCGTGCGTACATGTTTGAGGATTTGCTCCGTCGCTATATTAAGTTTTGTGGTTTTAAGGTGACTCAAGTTCAGAATCTTACCGATGTTGACGACAAAACTATTCGTGCTTCGATTGAGCAGGGGATTCCGCTTAAGGAATATACGAAGACCTACATCGATGCTTTTTTTTCCGATCTCGCCAAACTCAATATTGAGCCGGCGGAGCACTACCCCGCCGCTACCGATTATATCCCCGAAATGATCACTCTCATCGAGAAACTTTTCGAGAAAGGCTATGCCTATCAGTCCGAAGACGGCTCTGTCTACTATAGTATCGACAAGTTTGCCGACTACGGAAAGCTTGCTCGCCTTGACCGCGAGGGCATGCAGTCGGGGGCGCGTGTTGATCAGGATGAGTATGATAAGGATAATGCCGCAGACTTCGCCCTTTGGAAGGCTTACGTTCCTGAAGATGGCGATGTGGTATGGGATTCTCCTTGGGGCCGCGGCCGTCCAGGTTGGCATATTGAATGTTCTGCGATGAGCATGAAGCTTCTCGGCGAGAGTTTTGATATTCATACGGGAGGGGTTGATAATATTTTTCCGCACCATGAGGATGAAATCGCGCAATCCGAGGCGGCTACCGGGAAGCCCTATTCCAAATATTGGATGCACTGTGGCTACCTCGTCGTCGACGGCAAAAAGATGTCTAAATCGCTCGGAAACTTTTATACCCTGCGTGAAATTATGGATATGGGCTACACCGGTCGTGAGGTTCGTTATGAATTACTCACGGGCCACTACCGTCAGTCACTCAACTTTGCTTTTAAGTCGCTCGATGCCAATCGCGCTGCACTCAAACGCCTTGATGAGTTCTCCGTGAAGATGAAAGAGTCTATGGGGAGTGAAACCGAAGCTTCCGAGCTTCCGGTTTGGGCAGAAAGTACGCGGGCAAGATTTGCCGAAGCCATGGATGACGATATGAATATTTCCGGCGCCATGGCCGCAATTTTTGATATGGTTCATGCGGGAAATAAGGCGCTTGCCACCGTTCCGATTACTAAAAAAGAAGCGGTTGCAATTTCTAATCTTTGGGAGGAACTTGATGCCGTGCTTGGAATTCTTGAACGCCCCGAAGAGGAAATTGCAGATGAGGTTATGGAGTTGCTCAAAGCGCGGACCCTTGCTCGTGCTGAAAAGGATTGGTCAGAATCTGACCGTATCCGTGACGCACTCGCCGAATTTGGATGGACGGTAAAAGATACTCCCGAAGGTCCAAAACTAAGAAAAATCTAGGTTATGAAGTGCGCATTATGAAGGGTAAATTTATCACTTTCGAGGGGCCAGAAGGGAGCGGCAAGTCGACGCAAGTTAAAGAACTGGTTAAGAAACTCGAAGTAGAGGGAATTAAAGTGGTTTGTACTCGTGAGCCAGGTGGAACGGCCACAGGCGAAGCGATTCGTAATATTCTCCAGCACGATGCGGTTGATGAACCACTTGGGGAACGCGCTGAGTTGCTACTTTTTGTCGCGAGTCGCGCCCAATTAATGGATCAAGTGGTACTGCCTGCCTTAGAAAGAGGCGAGTGGGTGATCTGTGATCGTTTTATCGACTCTACTCTAGCGTATCAAGGTTTTGCTCGGGGTATGGATATCGATACCCTGGATCAGATTAATGACTTTGCCATTATCGGCCGGAAGCCCGATTTGACCTTATTACTTGACCTCGATGTGAGAAGTGGATTCCAACGTTTAGAAGAACGGTATGCTGATGGAAAGGGTTCTGCCGATCGGTTTGAACGCGAAGCGCTCGATTTCCACCTGCGAGTGCGTGATGGCTATCACCAACTCTCCGCGCGTGAACCGGAGCGGTTTTCTATAATCGATTCAGACCAATCCATTGATAGGGTAGCTTCCTGTGTGTGGAATTCGGTTAAAAAGGCCTTACTCTAATGGAATCGATTGATCTGCAAGCCGAAGCGTGGAAAGGAATCAAAAAGAGTTTTGAAGCGGGCCGTTTAGCACATGCCTATGTGGTGGTGGGTTCACCCCGAGGCAATGCGCTAGAGTTTGTCGAATCAGTTCTTAAATTACTCTATTGTGAACGCACAGAAAAGCCGTGCAACGAATGCACCAATTGCCGCCGCATTGAATCACACAAACATGTCGATACCCTTTGGATTGAACCACAGAGCAAGTCGCGTCAGATCAAGGCAGAGGAAATTCGTGGACTGGTACATCGAATGACGCAGACCTCGTTTGAGGGAGGCTGGAAATCGGGTATCCTTGTTTCGGCAGAATGTATGAATACGACTTCAGCAAATATTTTGCTGAAAACATTGGAAGAGCCGCCCCCGAAAACCATCTTGCTGTTGATTACTGATTCCCCTCAAGCCTTACTGCCCACCATCCTTTCGCGCTGTCAGAAGATCGTCCTCTCCGAAGGCAGAGTTGGAACGAAGGATGCGTTGTGGAATGCCCCGTTGATGGAGTTATTGAATGAGCTACCACCCCGTAGTGGACTGGGTGCAGCACGATTGGCCGGAAAGCTGAAAGCTATTCTTGATTTGGTAAAGAACGAAATTGCCGAAATGATTGAAGAGGAGCTAGGGAACAACGATGAAGCGTTGGACGAATCTAAGCTAAAGGAAACCCTCGATGCCCGAACTAAAGCTCGATTAAAAGAGGTTCAAAGCGAAGTCTTTCGGGTCATGCTCGATTGGCATCGCGATATTTTAATGTTCGTCTCTGGCGTGGATGATAAACATCTTATCTTTCCTGATGAGCGCAATGTTAT
>JAOZSZ010000083.1 GCA_029939385.1 Pontiella sp.
TTCTCCCCAGATCGCTGGCGCCGTTTTTTTAGCAAGTTTCTGGGCAAGCCAATCGGTTAATTGATGAAGCTCACGTAGATAAACTGGATGGTTTTTTTGTTGATTGAGTAGGGTTGTTTTCATGGTCTTTGGGGTAGGGGATGCGGCCGTGTAACATGTTGGAGAGGGAGAAGATTAAAGACTCTTTTACGATATTAATTTCAGCCATTGTGAGGTTGGAATAATTCAATTGCCCATCCCGGATCTTGGTCGAAAAGATATCATTTACCATATTGGAAATTTTCTGAGGAGTGGGTTTTTCAATAGAGCGAGCGGCGGCCTCTGCGGCATCGGCGAGGGATAGGATCGTCATTTCAGGAGAAACGGCGGGAGCGCCTCCATAGCGGAAGTCGCTATCATTAATATTTTCGTTAGAGAGATCCTTTTGTTGTTGAATCTTGGCCTTGTGATAGAAGAAAGAAATAAGGCCGTTGCCATGGTGTTGTTCGATGGCATCAAGGATGGGTTGTGGAAGCTTGTTTCGTCGGGCAAGAGTGAGACCCTCTTTAACGTGCGAGACAATAATTAAGGCACTCATGTGGGGCGAAAGTTCGTCGTGTGGATTTTCTTTGTGCTGAATGTTTTCAGTGAAAAATTCAGGTTTAGCCATTTTACCAATATCGTGATAATAGGCGCAGACGCGGGTGAGTAGGGAGTTGGCCCCAATTGCTTCGGCAGCATTTTGTGCAAGGGTGGCCACCATGAGTGAGTGGTGATAGGTGCCGGGGGCCTGAATGGCCATTTTTTGGAGTAACGGGTTTCCCATATCAGAGAGTTCGAGCAGGGTGATATCGGTGGTGATTTTGAAAAGTTTTTCAAATACAGGAATAAGGAATAAGGCCAGCGCTGTGGAAATCATGCCGGCAAGGATCGCAGCAAAAAGTTGGCCGATTAATACTGAAATTACGGGTCGGTTAAGAATGCCCGCAACCAAGACAAATAATACTTTAACGGCACAAACCCATAAGCCCGCTTTAAAGAGGCTTGAGCGTCGGTGCACATTGCGTGCTGTGCTAGTGGCGGTGACCGTGATCAAAATGCCGAGTGCAAAGACATTGAAGGATTGATCGAAGAGCACTGCTGTAGCAAAACTGGTCCATAGACCAAGGCAGATGGCGGCACTGCCGCCAAGTAAGATCCCCGCCAGTAAAATGGCTAGTGCATGAGGCACGAGGTACATGAGCAGGGAGGGGGAGATAACGGAATATTGTGCGGACAGATAGATGAGTAGTCGGGCAAGGCCTAGTGTGAATAGCGAGAGGACAACCAATAATAAAAGCTGGTCGGGGCGCTGTAATATTTTGGGGGCGACGACCCGTAAAATAATGGAGGAGGCAATCAGCCCCGCCAGTAACAGAATGCCATTCCCGATAATTTCAAGTACTTGTTCAAAAACATCTTGTTCCTGTTGGCGCTTTTGTTCGTGCTGTTGCAACAATAATAACGTTTGTTGGGTGGCAGAATCACCGGCATGAACAAGGGTTGTGCCGGAAAGGTATTGGTGCATAACAGGCTTTACGGCGCCGATGGCTTTATGACGAAGCGCCTCTGTAGTGGCTTCGTCATAGGTCATATTATCTTCTACAAAAGTGCTAAGCAGTTGTTTGGATAGTTCGCGTTGACGATCATCATCAATCTGATCGGTAATGCTGAGTAAGGCCTGTTGGATGGAGTAAATATCTTTTTGTGTAACGGTTTTAGAACTTGTTTCGTTATTTTCCTGAAGGGTTACCTTGCGGTCGGGGGCATCGCGGAAAAGGGTGCGACGATATTCATCCGATAAGATGCCGGCTTCCATGACCCTAACAAGATTAGTCGTGAGGACCGTTTTTGCCGCTATAATCTGATTGCTCGGAAAAAGATGAATCATTTCCAAGGCACTGACGGAGGAACCGAGCAATAGATCTTCTATAGAATTTTCAATAATCTGTTGTTGGTTAGTTGATGTGGTAGTGAGCTGGAGGAGGCGATCAAATAGCTTTTCGACCACCTTGGTGGCTCGTTGCGATGGAGCAGGATCAATGGTGAAGACAGGAGAAATCGCGTTTCCTGCTTTAGTTTGGTTTAGGGCCGTTTCTGTTAAATCTTCGCTCTCGAAGTCGACCGAGGCGACAATAGTTGAGGGGACGCGCTGTCCTTCAGCAAGATCGATGTGTCGAACAATACCGCTCCCAAAAAAGAGCCAAGTAATAAAGAGCCAAAGTAACATCCCAAGGGTGAGTGCCTTGTAGGGGAGTGCTTTCTTTTGCCTATTTTCTGTTTTGCGTTCGGCGATGCCTTTTTGTTTTTTTCTAACAATCTTCAATTTCACAATAGACTCCGTGGCGGATTAAGAAGACCGCTTTTTTTGGTAGGCTTCAATAACTTTCTGCACGAGGAGATGGCGTATTACATCGCATTCGGTCAGTTCGATAAATTCTAATTCTTGAATGTTTTTAAGAATGGATTGGGCTTCAATTAACCCCGATACACTATGGTTGGGAAGGTCAATTTGTGTAGGGTCGCCGGTGATGACACATTTGGAATCAAAACCTAAGCGCGTTAAGAACATGAGCATTTGTGTCGAGGTGGTATTTTGTGCTTCATCGAGAATAACAAAAGCATGGTTAAGGGTGCGCCCACGCATATAGGCGAGGGGGGCGACTTCGATTACGCCTCGTTCAATGAGGTTTTCAATGGTTTCCGAGGGCATCATATCGTGCAACGCATCGTAAAGTGGTCTTAGGTAGGGATAGACTTTTTGTTGAAGATCGCCCGGCAAGTAACCTAAATTTTCGCCTGCTTCGATCGCGGGACGAGTGAGGATGATTCGGCTAACATCATTCTTAAGTAAGGCCGAAACCGCCATGGCCATAGCCAGATAGGTCTTTCCTGTTCCGGCGGGGCCAACACCAAACGTAATGGCATTCTTCTCAATGGCGTTAAGATAGATCTGTTGTCCAAGTGTTTTAGGAAATATAGCGGGCTTCTGAGAGCTAACCTTCACTTGAATACTAGCCAGTTTTTCGAACACCTGTTCGTCGCCTCGTCTAAAGGCATCGTAGACATAGTTCACGACCTGATCGTCGAGCACGGTGCGGTTGCGGGCTTTTCGTAAATTTTCGATAAACCCAGCTATTTTTCCTGCAGATTCATCCGTGCCCTCAATTCTAATCGAGAGATCGCGCGCAACAAGCTGAAGGCCAAGGTCGCGCTCGATGCTTTCAATTAGCCTTTCGAGAGCCGCGCCAATTTCTCGTGCTTCATTTGCATTATCAAGATGGATGGTGTTGGTGCTCATGATGTAGATATTGGATTGTCGGAAATAGGTTGTTTTTTATGATAGGGGTTTAGTCCTTACCTAAATCCATTAACGCAAAGTTAAGGTGATTTTTTGAAAAGCGTCAAGTCGCTATTCTGCTCGAATCCCTCCGTGAAAATCTCATTTTTAGCAAAGATATTCAAAGGATTGGTATGGATAGTGCTTAATAGCTCAAGATAACAATTTAGATTTAGACTAAAGCAAGGGATATGACGGAATGAATAGGGAAGTAATGCAGAATTTACTGATAACAGGTGGCTTGCTATTTAGTTTTTTATGGGTGGGTTGTGCGCCAGTTACGGTGTCAAGTGTTCCAGATAATGCCAATATCTATTATAAACATAATAATAAATTAATTGGTTCCACGCCTGCGAAGGTAACTTTATATGCAAATTCACGGGAAGTTGTAGTGCGTAAGGAGGGTTATTTCTCCAAAACCGTACTGCTCTCTCCGGTCGGCCCAGAAGTCGTTTCAGTGGATCTGAAAATAAGAAAAAAAGTTTTATTACTCAGTCGACCTTCTGGAGCCGAGGTTTTTGTTGATGGACAGGAGGAACGGGTGGGGAAAACCCCTTTCTTAATCGACTACAAAAAATCGGACCGCACCTTCGAACTTCGTTCGTTGGGATATGTTACCCAAGTTTATACCATTCCTGAAGATCCTGAAGGAAACCAAGTCGTTGAGCTTGAGCGGAAGCCGACGATTATCGTGATGAGTAAACCTAAGAACGTGGAGGTTTATAACCATAACGGTGAAAGGCTCGGGATAACGCCCCTGTCAATTTCTGCCCAAGAGACCAAAATTATCCAATTTCGCAAAGAAGGATATTATGGAAAGGAACTGAATATAGATTCCGAAACCGAGAGCCCCTTTATCGTGGAACTTGAACGAAAACCTATCATCATCGTATATAGCGAGCCCGCGAATGCGATCGTTATATATCGAGGGGTAACTTTGGGGAAAACACCGTTCCGACAACTGGTGAAAACCGATATGGAACTAGAGCTCTCCTTCGATCGTTACTACCCCAAAAAAATTATAATTGATCCAGATTCCCCCCGCGAGGTTATGATTAAACTTAAGCCTAAACCGTATATTACCGTTAAGAGTAATCCCACTGATGGCGAGCTGTATCGATCGGGTGGCGTGGAATTAATTGGGAAAACACCGATTGAAATACTGGTAGAAAAAGATACCGCACTCGAACTCCATAAAGCAGGGTATGAGATTAAACCATTCATGCTTTCAGCCGACTCCAACCGCGAGGTTACTGTGCCTTTAGTTCAGTCATTGGCTTCTCTGGAAAAAACAGTATGCATCGATAGCCAGCCCAGTGGAGCTATGGTTTTTCGTCCCGGCGGCGCGGAACTGATTGGAAAAACACCTCTCGAACAGCATGTGCGCGGAGAGCGAACCTTTGAACTCCAATTGAAGGGGTTTAAGACAAAAATTGTCACCATTGCGCCGGATTCGGCCAACACTATTGTTTTTGCATTGGCGAAGGATGAATCAGCAGGGAATATCACGACAAGTGATCCTCTGCTGAATACCCCTTCATCCTTTTAGCCTTTGCATTTTATTTTTTTCTAGGGGGCCCTAACAGGGGCCCTTTTTTTCTTTCACCCCTTTCGAGGGGAAGCCTGTTGACTTGACGGGGCCGAATCCATAAAGATCGCGCCCAATTTTTGAGGAGAATCCTATGAGCGAAGAACTATCCAGCAACGAATACCGTCAGCAACGTATTGAAAATATGAACCAACTTAAAGAGGCCGGTTTTCCTGCCTTTGGAAAAGCATTCGATCGTACCGCCCGGCTTGATGAATTGAATAAGACTTTTGAGCTGGGTCGACAGGTTAAAGCCTGCGGTCGAATCGTTGCCTTGCGCAAAATGGGAAAAATGGCCTTTGCACACATTTCCGATGGTTCCTCCAAATTTCAGCTTATGGTAAAGAAAGATCTTCTAGGGGAAGATAATTTTGCGGCCTTCAAGTTGCTCGACCTCGGTGATATTATTGGCGTGGAAGGTGAATTGTTCATCACCAAGACTGAAGAAAATACCATACGCGTCTCCAGTTGGACGCTGCTTTCTAAGGCCTTACTACCGCTTCCTGAAAAATTCCACGGTCTGACCGATGTTGAAACACGCTACCGGCAACGTTCGCTGGATCTCATTTCTAATCCCAGCGTCATGGATGTTTTCAAAAAACGTACACAAGTGTTACGTGAACTCCGTAATTATCTCGATACCCGCGATTTTTATGAAGTTGAAACTCCGATGCTTCAACAGATTGCAGGAGGGGCCGCCGCTAAACCATTTAAGGCACATTATAATGCACTCAATGTTGATGTCTTCATGCGCATCGCCCCCGAACTCTATCTCAAGCGACTCATCGTCGGAGGCATGGATCGGGTTTACGAAATGAATCGAAACTTCCGCAACGAAGGGCTAGACCGCACGCATAACCCAGAATTTACCTGCCTTGAGATCTATCAAGCCTATGGAGACATGCGCACGATGCAAGAGCTGATCCAAGGTATGGTTACCCATGTCGCCGAGAAAATTTTCCAAACCTTAGAATTTGAATGGATGGACAATACCATTGATCTAAAAACACCCTGGCGCGAAGTGCCTTACCATGATCTCATCAAAGAAAAACTGGGAGATGACTGGTTTGAAAAAACACTTGAAGAGGCTAAAGCCAAAGCCGAATCGCTTGAAGTGCATATCGAAGAAGGAATGAATTTCAAGCAAGTCACTCACGAGATCTACGATAAAACGATCGAAGGAACCCTCATCCAGCCCACCTTCATCACACGACTCCCGGCTGAGCTCGTTCCATTAGCCAACCATTGCGCCGACAATCCAGAACTGGTCGATGTCTTTGAACTTATTATTGGCGGGAAGGAAATTGCCCCAGCCTACAGCGAGCTGAACAACCCGATTGAACAACGAAAGCGCTTCGAAGAGCAGGCGGCTGGCGATGGATCGAAGATGGATGAAGATTTTCTTTTAGCATTGGAACACGGCATGCCGCCGACCGGTGGAATGGGCATCGGTATCGACCGATTACTTATGTTACTCACTGGCTCTGATGCCATCCGCGACGTCATTCTCTTCCCACAGCTAAAACCGCGCGGTTAGTCTTGAGAGATAGAGGTTGTTTCAGGCTAATTTCGCCCCTAAAACTGATCCAGCCTCTAACTTTCTTATTCACCTTCCTTTCCTCCGTGTAGAGAGTTTTTTTTACATGGAGCTAACGAACATCCCCTTCGGTACGCCGCCGCAGAGGATAAACAATCCTGCCCGCCGCGCACCTTGCTTATCTCTTTCTTCC
>JAOZSZ010000276.1 GCA_029939385.1 Pontiella sp.
ATTAAGCGTACCACCACGTTTAACAGTAAGTTGATCAACTATATTTAACTGTGCACCGGAAGTTCCCAAGCGATAGGTATTTCCATCCGCAATCGCCAGAGCAGAACCCGCAACATTCATGGTGCCATTAGAAACATACAAGGAACCCATCAGATCACTCGCCGTAACATTAACCGTAGCCACTCCCTGATATTGCTCAACAAGATCAATCGAAGCTCCATTCAGGTTTACTGTATTTGCCCCCGATCCATCCAACTGCAAACTAGAAACTACTGCATTAGAGGAAATATCCACCGTATTATCCGATGCGCCTTCCAGCAGAAGAGATCCAATGCTTCCCCTTGAAATAGTGCCCACGTTAAAGGTGGCAGAAGAATTGGTATCCCCCGTAAAAATGACCCGATCAAACGTGCCCCCCGAAATATTGACGGTATTCATCCGATTCACAAACTAATACTCATCTGAGCGGGCATAGAAAACTGCATCATCGAATGTGCCACCCTGAAGGGTTGCCGTGCTGTCAAAATAATGCGATTCAAACAAAAGTCCTTTGCCTTCAAAAGTACCATTCGTAATCAGGACATTGCTATCGCGAGCATAAATCCCCGCTCCAGCACTCGCTGGATCATTATTGGATGTGCCGGCAGCCCCGCCGCGGAACGTGCCACCATAAATATTTAGATCCACATAGTCCGTAAAAATACCATGCCCACCATCGGCTATGGAATCGCCCGAACCCGCATTGTCCGACACCCCACCATCTCCACCAATAAAGGTTCCATCCGTAATGTTGAGCACCGTTCCTTTTAGATCATACTCTTCGTTATAGATCCGCAGACCATGTCCACCCTTCGCTCCGTTAATATCTTCAACGGCCCCAAAGTAAGTGCCGAAATAATTTTTTTCAGAAAAAGGATTTGCCACATCATCTGAATCAAACGAGGCCGTTCCGCCCTTTCCACCCGCATAGGTTCCGCCCGAAAAAGAGAGCGGGGTTGCCGTTGTAGAATTAATAACCACGCCATGGCCCCCAAAAGCCTGAGCATCTCCATCCACCGTAGCCGTATTAACAATATTTCCGCCCGCACCGCCGGTAATGGATACCCCACTCCCTAAGGGAGCCAGATTATAGCTTCCAGCCAGAGCCAAGCCCGTTCCACCCGTTGCAGTAATCAGCCCCGCTTCGGTATCTGCCGTGCCCCCTTTTCCACCCGTAAAGGTTCCGGAAGTAAGTGAGATCGCTCCCCCCGACTGTGCATTAATTGCAGAACCACCATCGGCATAAAGTTTAACAGGGCTCTTCCCAATAACTAAACCACCCTCGCCGCCCACAAAGTTGCCGCCCAAAATAGTTAAGGCCTGCGTTGAGGGTGATGCATCAAAATCGATTGCGCTTCCGCCAAGTGCAGTACCAGATAAGGTCGCGGAAGAACCAGAAAGCTCTGCCACGCCCCCTTTTCCTCCCAACACATTCACCGATACCGTGTTTGATATCGTGGTTACATCAATATTATCAATGACAAGGCCCGCCCCGCCCGAAGCAACCACGGAGGAAGAATTTGAAAGAGAAAGCCCTTCACCACCCACATAACGGGTATTGAACGAATCCAACGAAGGAATATCTGAAATCGTGGCCGCAGCCTCTCCGGCTCCACCAGCAAACGAAAGATCTTCAAAAACGACGTTTGCACCCCCTGAAATATTGGTCGAGGTTTGAGAAAATCCGGTAGCACAACCCACTAGCATTAAAGAAAAAATTATTCCAAACCTATTCATTATTTCCCCTCGTAAAAAATGTGTTCTATAGCAATAGAACAGGTTCTCATAATGGAAAAACGATGTCATGCGGAAAGTGGGAAAAATAGCGCAACTTTTTTTAGGGATGAGTGCGGAGGGGGCTGGGGGCTGGGCGGAAGACGGAGGTCAGAAGACAGAGGGCACTAGGCACTGGGCACTGGGCACTAGGCACTGGGGGGCTATAAAGATTTTTTACACAGAGGAAGGCAAGGGA
>JAOZSZ010000004.1 GCA_029939385.1 Pontiella sp.
TCGTGCGAGATCCCAAAGGTTCCGATAATTCCTCCGGCGGCATTTCTTAAGGGCATCTTGGTGGTTGAAACCCACGTCACGCTACCATCTGGCCAGGTTTCCTTTTCTTCAATCCCATCGAGCGGCTCGCCGGTTTCGATAATCTTTTGTTCATCCGCAAAGGCTTGCTCAGCGTGTTCTTTAGAAAAAACATCAAAATCCGTCTTTCCTTTGACGGCCTCGACCGATTCCCATCCATGTTTATCGCAACACGCTTGGTTCATCATAATAAAGCGCGATTGAAGGTCCTTAAAATAAATAGCATCGGATAAGTTTTCCATCAGGGCGCGAAGCAAAAAGCCGGAGTCGGGTATATTTGGAATCATGACAAAAAATCCTACATAGGGTTACGGAAGGTAAAGCCAACAAGGCAGATATCGTCATCAAATTCACCCGAAAGAGAGAATTGACGTACGTCATTAATCAAGGCCGGAAAGAGCTCTGCAAGAGGCAGGCTTGCATGATGGCATGCCGCGCCGAGCAAGCGGACTTCTCCAAACTCCTCATCGTTCGGCCCAATCGCCTCGTAGAGGCCATCGGTATACATCACGATAGAGTCACCCGGCATCATTTGCTTTTCAAAGGTTGGATATTCCGCCTGCTCAACAATCGCCAATGCAGGCCCCCGCAGGGAGTCATCATCCATCAGCCAGACCGCTCTATTTTCTGAGCCCTGAAAGTGCAACGGATCCGGATGCCCCGCATTAGCCGAACGAAGCATGCCCGTGGAGGCATCAAAAATGGTATAGCATGCCGTGGCATAGAGAAAAACATCGTCTTGGCGTAAAATAGGAAGTAGCAGTTCATTCATTCGTGCAAGGAAATCACCGGGGTTACGCTCCTGTTGCGACAACTCCTCGACCACCGCCCAAATCAAGGCGGTTCCCAAAGCGGCACGAACCCCATGCCCCATAACATCGCACTGAAAAATCGCAGATTCGGTATCGGAAAGTTGCATAACAGCGCAGAAGTCGCCGCTTACCATACCGCTAGCATGATAATAATGAAGGAATTGCACTCGGCTATCCTCACTCGAAACACCCGCCGGGAAAACCGGATATTTGCGCGGGAAGAAAGTTTTTTGCAGCTCCCCCGCCATCCGGACATCTTCTTCCTTTCTTTCTTTGATGCTTCGAACCTGCTCCGCGTAATAGGCCGCCCGCAGTTCGGCCTCCTTATGCTTGGTAATATCGCGCGAAATACCGAAGGTCCCAATCACCTCTCCCTCTTCGTTTCTTAGTGGCATTTTGGTGGTTGAAACCCACGTTGAGCTCCCATCTGGCCAGGTTTCTTTCTCTTCAATCCCATCGAGCGGCTCGCCGGTTTCGATAATCTTTTGTTCATCCGCAAAGGCTTGTTCGGCGTGCTCCTTCGAGAAGACATCAAAATCACTTCTTCCCCGAACCGCTTCCGTTGATTCCCATCCATGCCTTGTGCAACAAGCCTGGTTCATCATCATAAAACGGGATTGCCGATCCTTAAAATAGATGGCATCCGACAGGTTATCCATCAGGTTTCTAAGCAGTAAGCTAGTATCATTCAAATCGCCGGGCATTTCCTTCTCCATGAATTCTGTTCATTATTAGAGAAATTCGAAGGCATCTTCAAAGCAAAAGCCTTTGAAACCGTTCCCTTTCCCAAAACATTCTGATATTCTACGCTCTATGGAAGAACGAATTATCAAACTCGAAACCCTATCGGCGATGCAGGATAAGATTATTGTGAGCCTCAATGAAGAAATTTTTAGGCAACAACAAGACCACGCTCGGCTACTGCGGCGAATCAATACCCTTGAAAAGAAAATGGCTGAATCTGGAGAGCCCGATCAGATTGCCGGAAACGAACGGCCTCCGCATTATTAAGGGTTGGATTCAACGCCCGCCCGCAAAATACAATTGATAAAAATCTCTTCTCAGAAAAATTAAGGAAAAACATGCACAGCAAACAAACCAAAATTATTTGCACGATCTCCGGCGAAAAATGCGAACCCGAATTTATTCGAAGCCTGGTCGAGCGCGGCATGAATGTTGCACGGCTTAATACCGCACACATTAGTACCGCCGAGGCTGATACCATCGTCGCGAACATTCGCTCCGTATCCAACCGCATTGGGATCCTCATCGACACCAAAGGCCCCGAAGTGCGTACCTGCGAAATGGAAGAATCCTTAACCCTCAAAAAGGGAGACAGGGTACATATTGCCGCCCAGCACACCCCCAAAAATGGATTTAAAATCAGTCACGAAAACTTTGTTGATGAAGTTCCCGTGGGGAGCGACATCCTCATCGATGACGGCGAAATTCAACTCTCCGTCACCGACAAAACGGAAACAGAACTCATTTGCACGGCCTCTCATAACGGCATAATTCAAAACCGCAAAAGCGTTAACGTCCCGGGCGTTCAGCTCAACATGCCCACGCTGACCGAAAAAGATGCCGCCTTCATCGACTGGGCCACCCACGCGAATGTCGAATTTATTGCCCACTCCTTCGTCCGCAACCGCGATGATGTGATGGCCGTCCAAAGCATCCTCGATATGCACAAAAGCCCCATCAAGATTATTGCCAAAATTGAAAATCGAGAGGGCGTTGATAACCTCGACTCCATTCTCGATGTGGCCTACAGCGTCATGATTGCCCGAGGCGATCTGGGCATCGAAATCCCCGCCGAAGAAGTGCCGATCATTCAAAAAAAGATGATCAAAACCTGCATCCGGCGCGTAAAGCCCGTCATTACAGCCACCCAAATGCTACACACCATGATTGATAATCCGCGACCCACCCGCGCCGAAGTCTCTGACGTGGCCAACGCCATCTATGATGGCACCGATGCCGTCATGCTCAGTGGTGAAACGGCTTACGGAAAATATCCCGAGGAAGCCGTTCAAACCATGGCCGACATTGCACGGAACGTCGAAGCACAGAAGAGAACGCTCACCCACAAGCTTCCCGTTTTTCAGCAATCAGAAGATCTTATGTCGCGAAACCATCTGGCCAAAGCCGCCGTATCCATAGCCGCGGCACTTCCCGCCAAGGCCATTATCACCAGCACAAAATCGGGCGACACCGCACAAATTTGTGCCTCCTATCGAGGAAAGACTCCCATCTTTGCTCTGTCCGAAAGCGAAAGAACCGTTCGAGAGTTATCGCTCAGCTACGGAGTGCACGCCGACCAAGTTGATATCCCACACACCACCGACGGGCTCGTTAAAACCTGCCTCGGAAAATTGCTCAACCAAAATCGAATCGATACCGAGGATCTGGTTGTATTTATCGGAGGCGGGCACGTCTACTCCGCCCACACCAACTTTTTACAGGTCGATACCCCCACCACCCTGCTCAAAGAAAAATAATTAAACCGCGCTTCGATCTACACGTTTTAGAAAAGGGGCGCAGAGGAAGAGTCTCTTTCAAAACACAAAAAAGACCCCGAACTTCGGGGTCTTTTTCAGCTTCAAGACTTAGGCCACCATTAGAAGACGCGCGTCATACCAAAGGTCAGCGAATTTTGATACATGCTGATCGTTGTGTCAGTCCCCATAACACCTCCACCTAAATCCTCACCATCGGCTGTCAGATCATTTTCCAGAGCATGGATATAGGCAAAATGAGCCGCCCATTTTTCCCATGCATAGGATGCGCCGCAGGCCAGATGAGTTTCCATGATAGCAGGGAAGAGAGCATTGCTCATTGCAGTATCTTCATCAATTGGTGACTTGCCATAGGAGAAACCTCCACGCAGCGTCAGGGACTCCGTCACGCCCCAAGTAACACCCGCTTTTACAATATTCTGGTTTTCCCAACCGAATCCATTTGGAAATGTGCCCCCGAAAGTATCGAGCTCCCCCCAGCCAACCCAACGATAATCGAGCGCTAGCTCCAGATTATCCAATACGTTGTAGGCTGCGCCCACAGTGATCTGTTGCGGAAGATTAAGAGAATCCCTCAGTACACTATCAGGACCCATAGCAGGCCCCGTGTAATCATCGAAGTCCGACATAAACTGTTCTGACATATAGCTTCCACCAATCGTAAAGCGGCCAATGTGTTGATTAATCCCGATAATTGCTCCCACGCCATATGCCGTATCCCACTCTCCAGAGGATCCCATCATATCCGTCTTAAATTGGGAAATTACAAAAATGGGTCCCGCTCCTATACTAAAACCGCTATCACCAAATTTATAGGCATAGGTTGCCGTCATCTTAGCAATAGAAAGTTCCGTCATTGAACCCATAGCTCCCAGCCCAGGAGAATAATCTACGCCCATTCCGCTGGTACCATAGATCCCCAATCCCAACGAACCATTTTCACCATGACAGCAACCAAAGGAGGTACTGATGGAAGGAATTACAAATGCGGAGTGATCGGACTGCTCGCCCGCAGGACTCGTTGTAGAATTCATCGTACGCACTGGCGCGAAAATCTGGAACGAGGCATCGACGCTCATTTCCACGTCGGTTAATCCGGCAGGGTTGAGGATGAGCCAGGTGGAATCTTTAGCGGAAGCGACACCGGCGCCGGCGGTTCCCTGCTGGACCGGGCCAATACCGATCAGGTTAATACCTTCTGTGGCGTGAATTTGAATGGTTACTGCCGCGATGGCCACCACGATTACTGCTAGACGCATTTTCATCCCCTGACTCCTTATTAATTAAACTAATTATTATAGCTGAGGCCTGTTAGACCAGTTTCACTGACACACCGCAAGTGCTAATTTTAGTCTTTAAAACCTTCAAATATTAATATTTCGATATTCTTATTTATTGATCTATCGGCTCTATTCCCAGAGATCAAAGGCTAATTTCTCCTCAAATAATCCGGCTCAGATAAGATGATCTTAAAAAACCCCGAAAATTGAATTGGGGTGAATATAAAAATATTATAATACCTGAGCCTCGAATTCGGAGAACGGTATGATTCAAGAAGAGCGAAATATTGCAGCAGATGTTTTAAAAGCCATGGCACACCCCATTCGACTGGGCGTGATCGAAGTGCTAACGGACGGAGAAAAGACGATTACTGAACTCTACGAAGAACTAGAGTGCAGTCAGTCTATGATGTCGCAACAATTAAAGATTCTCTGTCAACAAAAGTTGGTCACTATCCGTAAAGACGGCACACAGAAATATTGTAGTCTGAGCAATCGCGACTTCCTGAAACTATTCGATTGTATGCACATACACCTTCGTAAGTTTCTACATTTTAAAGACTAGCGTTCTGAACGTTCAGAACCCAGGTTCTCCATTATTTTTCAGGCAGGCATTCCAACTTATTATTTATTAGTGAATCAGAATTAAAAGGTAACGATATGAAAACAAAAAAACTCCTTATTGTCGGCGGCGTGGCCGGTGGCGCTAGTGCAGCAGCACGCGCACGGCGATTAGATGAAAATGCAGAAATCATCCTCTTTGAACGCGGTCCTGACATCTCTTTTGCCAATTGCGGACTCCCTTACCACATTGGAGGAGAAATCCAAGAGCGGGAAAAATTGCTGGTGACCACCCCCGAATTAATGATGTCCAAATATAATTTTGATGTGCGCGTTCAAACGGAGGTGCTCTCTATTGATCCTGATAAAAAAGAGGTTGTGGCTAAAAACCTTAAAACGGGCGAAGAATATACCGAAACCTACGATGCGCTTATTCTCAGCCCCGGCGCATCGCCCATGCGCCCCCCGATTCCAGGAATCGAAAACCCTCATGTCTTAACCTTACGCAACTTAGAGGACATGGATAAAATTATCGGCCGGCTTGAAAACAAAAAAACCGCGGCGGTGATTGGGGGTGGATTTATTGGACTAGAAGTGGCGGAAGCGCTACGGGAACGGGGCGTGAATACCACCTTAGTCGAACTGGCCCCTCAAGTGATGGGCCCGGCCGACCGAGAAATGGCCACCCCCCTCCATCAAGAAATGCGTCTATTTGGAGTCGATCTCCGGCTGGAGACCTCGGTCACTGAATTTAAAGAAGCGGAGGATGGCGTAACCCTAATCCTGAGCGACGGAAAAAGCCTCACCGTGGATGTCACCATTCTCGCTATTGGCGTTATTCCTGAAACTAAACTAGCGGTTGACGCCGGGCTAGAGATTGGAACGACCCGCGGGATTAAAGTGGACGATCACATGAAAACGTCCGATGAAAATATTTATGCCGTCGGGGATGCGGTAGAAATTACGGACTATATCACTCGGCAGCCTGCACTCATTCCTCTGGCTGGGCCGGCTAACCGGCAGGGCCGAATTGCCGCCGACAATATCTTTGGGCGCGACAGCGTCTATAAAGACACGCAAGGCACCTCCATTTGTAAGGTCTTTAATATGGCCATCGGAATGACGGGCCTGAGCGAAAAAACAGCGAAGCGAACAGGAACGCCTTACGAAAAAATCTATGTCCATCCGGCCAGTCATGCATCTTATTATCCCGGATCACATCCGATTAGCTTTAAGTTACTTTTTGATCCTACAACAGGAAAAGTACTTGGAGCTCAAGCGGTCGGCGCGGACGGGGTTGACAAACGGATCGACGTTATTTCGGTTGCGATTCGTGCCGGACTCACCGTGGAAGATCTGGCGGAAATGGAACTCTCTTATGCGCCCCCTTTTGGTTCAGCAAAGGATGTGATCAACTATGCTGGATTCGTTGCCGGAAACGTCCTTTCGGGAGATATCGAAATCTTCCACTCCGAAGAGGCCATAAAACCCAAGGATCATCAGAAGCTCCTCGACGTTCGACTGGTGGAAGAAACCCTCATCGGAACCATCCCGGGTGCAAAAAACATTCCCCTCGAAGAGCTTCGAGAAAAACTGGAGACCCTCTCCAAAGAAAAAGAATATCTCATCTTCTGTCAAGTGGGACTCCGCGGCTACCTTGCTTACCGGATTCTCACCCAAAATGGATTTAAGTGCCGGAACCTAAGCGGCGGATATAAATCCTATATGATGGCAACTGATCAGCAAATTGCCTCCATTCCTGAAGCAGAAACCATGAATACCGATACCGGCGAGAAAGTCCTTCAAATAAAGAAAGGACCCATCGTCCCCGTCACTGAGGTCGATGCCTGTGGTCTTCAATGCCCCGGCCCTATCATGAAGCTAAAGGCCGCATTAGATGCGGTAAGAACGGGCGAGGCCATTGCCATTACCTCCACCGATCCCGGCTTTGCTTCCGATATTCCTGCATGGTGCAACTCGACGCAAAACAAACTCGAGTCCCTCGATCCCATCAAAGGCGGCGGTTACCGAGCAATCATCTCCAAACGCAACGGCGGTGACGTTTGCCCAAGCATCCAAACCCGCCCGAAACGCTTTACCAACGTGGTCTTTAGTCAGGATCTCGATAAAGCGCTCGCGGCCTTCATTATCGCAAATGGCGCCGCCAGCATGGGATATGAAGTTACGTTATTCTTCACCTTCTGGGGATTGAACATTCTTCGTAAAGAAAAAGCCCCTCCCATGAAAAAGAACTTCATTGAACGTATGTTCGGAATAATGATGCCAAGGGGCCCCAAAAAACTAGGGCTTTCAAATATGAATATGGGCGGAGTCGGAGCAACCATGATCGAAGGGATCATGAACAAAAAGAATGTGGCCTCCCTGCCGGAACTCATTACGGCCGCTCAAGAAGCGGGGGTTAAGCTAGTCGTCTGCACAATGTCGATGGATCTAATGGGCATTAAACGCGAAGAACTGATCGATGGCATTGATGAAGGCGGTGTTGCCATGTATATCGACCAGATCGATGGCGATGCCACCCTGTTCATTTAACGTTTAAGGGGAAAGATGATGTGGACCTACAAAACCTCGGTTGACTGGAAAGCAGGAAAAACAGGCGAAACCCGTTGCGGCGGAAAGCCGGTTATTGAAGTGGCCACTCCTCCAGAATTTGGGGGGCCCGAAAATATTTGGACCCCCGAAGACCTGCTGACGAGTGCGGTGGCAACATGCATTATGACCTCCGCTCTATTCTTTGCCGACCGGGCAAAAATCCAACTGCGTTCCTATAAAAGCAACGCCATTGGAACCCTAGAAAAAACGAAAGCTGGATTGGCTATCACTCGGATTACGGTCGCGGTCTCCATTGAGCTCGACAACATGGAGCAGGAAGCGGCGACACGAAAAGCTGTGGAGCAGGCAGAAAAAACCTGCCCAATAACCAACTCGCTAAACTGCCCCGTCGAACTCAGCCTTCATATAAGCTAAAAAAAGGAATCCTTTCATGGTCATTAAACTCCTCATAGGAATACTCATCGGAGCAGGGATTGGTGCCGTGATTGGCCATTTTGGAAAATGTTCTTCAGGAGGTTGCCCCCTCACCGCCAACCCCTTCCGGGGCTCCCTTTACGGAGCGGTTATGGGAGCCCTCTTTGCGCTCTCTTCTACAGGAGGAAATCCCCAATCCACGGTTTTAACAGAGGATCAGCCGGCCCCTGGCGAAGGCATTATTCAGGTCACCACCGCCGCAGATTTTAACCAATACATTATCCAAGCCTCCCTGCCTTGTTTGGTTGATTTCTATTCCGACCACTGCCCTCCCTGTCGTCAGCTTGCTCCAATCATTAAAAAGTTGACCCAAAAATACCAAGGCCGCGTAGTCGTCTGCAAAATTAATGTAGACACCGCCACTTCGCTCTCAATCCCTTATGGAATTGATGCGGTTCCCTCCGTTCTCTTTTTCCAAGACGGCGAAGAAGTGCAACGGGAAATTGGACTGCAATCGCAAGAAACCTATGAATATGCCCTTGATCAAATGCTGAAATAGCGCGCAACCCTAGGAGATAAAAATGGAAATTCGCAAAAAAGATATCACCGTGAGCTTCCCCGGCGGGAAGCGGGTCGACGCACACTATGGGGACCGCACGGTCCAAACCGATCAATCCGTCAAGAACGGAGGCGAAGGCTCCGGCCCCGAGCCCTTCGATCTGTTTTTCGTTTCGATGGCCACTTGCGTAGGCATCTATGTGCTGGAGTTCTGCACCACACGAGATCTCAGCACGAAAGGTCTGGATGTCCGCCTCTATTCCGAGTTTGACCCCGAAGAAAAACGCTATCCTAAAATCTCAATTGATATCTCCTTGCCCGAGGACTTTCCTACCAAATATAAAAAAGCGATCTGGCGAGCCGCCAATCTTTGTACGGTGAAAAAGCACATCCTAACCCCGCCCGAATTCAACATCACGCTGGACAGAAACTCCGTTTCTTAAATAGAGAAACTCCGTAAAAATACGTTTCTTGACCTCGGTCAAGGAACGTATTTTTGTTTAAGGCATACTGCATCCAACATTTTAAGAAAAGGAAGCCGATATGAAACGAAAAATTATCGAAGTGAACGAAGCCCTCTGCAACGGATGCGGGGAATGTGTGGTGGGATGCGCAGAAGGAGCGCTACAAATTATTGATGGGAAAGCGAAAGTCGTGAAAGAACAGTTTTGCGATGGCTTCGGCGACTGCATCGGAACCTGCCCAACAGGCGCCCTAAAAATTATCGAACGCGAAGCCGATGCTTATGATATTGCTGCAACGCGCGAACATGTTCTCAACACCGGTGGCGAAAACGCCGTTAAACGCTTCGACGAAGTGAATGAAGTCCACGATGCCAAAGAAAAAGCGGATACTCCGCCTAAAATGAGTGGATGCCCCGGAACACAAATGAGAATGAAAAAAGCCGCAGAAGGTCCGAAACCAACGATGAATACAACCCTCTCAGGCCAAGTAATTAAGTCCGATCTTGACCAATGGCCCATCCTGCTTCACCTCGTTCAGCCCGGCGCCGAATTCTTTAAAAATAAAGAACTCGTTATTCTCAGCACCTGCTCTCCAGTTGCATCGCCCGACGTTCACTGGCGCTTTGTCCGCGGGCGCTCTCTCGTTGTAGCCTGTCCGAAGCTTGACCGCACCGAAGGCTATGTTGAAAAACTAGCGGGGATTATGGCTCAAAATAATATTCCAAAAGTAATCGTCGTTCGCATGACCGTTCCCTGCTGCGGCGGACTCAGCATGATGGCCCGGCAAGCACATGCCGCCAGTGGCCGCACCGATCTGGTTATTGAAGAAGTCACGATTGGGCTCGACGGTGAACTTATGAATACCGAAACCATTATTGGATAAAGGCAACGCCATGGATGAATTAAAAGGGAACGTATTAAATCTGAAAGCCGAAATTGCCTATGCCGACGGGGCTGTGATTAGCAAAACGCTACTTAAAAAAGAAACCGGGAATATTACCCTCTTCTCCTTCGACAAGGGGCAAGGACTCAGCGAGCATACCTCGCCCTTCGATGCCGTCGTTCACGTGGTCGAAGGCGAAGGTGCTTTCATTATTGATGGTAAAATGAAAACCGCAAAAGAAGGCGAAATGATCATTATGCCCGCCAACATCCCGCACGATGTCCAAGCCGCAGAACACCCCTTTAAGATGCTTCTAACCATGATCCGGTCGGAGACATAGCCCCGAAGATCACCGAAGAGCCGCGCAACGTAGGTCCCCGATGTAATCTCGAAGCGAGCGGAAAGAAAAAGTCCCGACCCGTAAATACGGATCGGGACTTAGATTGGAGCGAGCGTACCGGAGGGGCGTAGCCCCGGAGATCACCGAGGAGCCGCGCGACGTAGGTCACAGATATAATCTCGAAGCGAGCGGAAAGAAAAAGTCCCGACCCGTAAATACGGATCGGGACTTAGATTGGAGCGAGCGAAGAGATTCGAACCCTCGACAACCACCTTGGCAAGGTGGAGCTCTACCACTGAGCTACGCTCGCATAAATTATTCCGCAAAAAATGGCGGAGAGGGGGGGATTCGAACCCCCGGTACACTTGCGCGTACACGCGCTTTCCAAGCGCGCTCCTTAAACCACTCAGACACCTCTCCTGAATTGAGCAAGTCGGGAAAACTACACACTCCAGAACCGGAAATCAACCGGGTTTTTCTGAAATTTCTAGTGAGAGGAGCTGTTTAGCTTGGCTTCAAGCGCACGTTGAACAGGAGCAGGAACAAACATCGAGGTGTCCCCTCCCAGCATAGCCACCTCACGAACATTGCTGGAGCTGACATAGCTATAGTCTTGTTTCGGCATCAGGAAAACGGTCTCGGTTTCTGGCTTAAGCTTACGATTCGTTAGCGCCATCTGAAACTCATATTCAAAATCGGAAAAAGCGCGTAACCCCCGAACGATCATTTGCACCCCTTTTGACTCCGCAAAATCAACGAGCAGACCATTAAAACTATCAATTTCAATTCCACTCATATGTGCCGTAGATTGGCGCACAAGTTCGATCCGCTCTTCGAGATTAAACAGTGTATTCTTGCCGGGGTTGGTGGCCACGCCAATCACAACACGCGGAAAAATGCGTGCAGCACGTTCAATAACATCTAAATGTCCCATAGTGATGGGGTCATAAGTTCCCGCACATATCGCCGCTTGATTCATAAAACATCCTCATCATTTAATTTTAACATTAGAACGCGGGTATCTCCATAAACCTTGTTGCGAAGCACGTTCCAATCTTTAGAAATCTCAAATACGTCTGATGAGCGCAACTCGTACACCAGGAGCCCGCCATCTGTCAAAACAGAATGCTCCATAATACCGGCTAAGGTCTGCGTCATGGCATCGGGAAGATTATACGGTGGGTCGGCAAAAATAAGATCAAATGCTTCTCCCGCTCGCCCCATCCATCGAAAGGCGTCGGCCTTAACACACCGCACCGCACCCAACTCATCCTGATCCAGCGTATGAATACTTCCTTGTAGATTTTTCCAAACCAAAGGATTTTGTTCCACAAAAACAACCGACGTTGCCCCGCGGCTCCAAGCTTCTAACCCCAGACTCCCCGCCCCAGCAAAGAGATCCAGCACCTTTAATCCCTCGCACGTTCCTCCCAGCGAAGAAAAGATGGATTCCCGCACACGCTCCTTCGTTGGCCGCACCTCTTGCTTCGGCACACTGAAACGTCGGTTTCGTAATATTCCACTCGTAATTCTCATTTTCAAACTGTAGCGCAGGTTGAATGTGTTGAAAACCCGAATAAGCGGGACTCTCGACAAAAACTCACCTATGGACTACCCTTTTCGCCTGTCTAGTGAAGTAGGAACGCCTTTATGATACAAAATCTACAGCATAGAACCGCATTGAAAAACGCGAAGCGAATCGTCGTAAAGGTGGGAAGCAAAGTGCTGGTGCAAAGCACCGGATGCCCCGATTCGAAACGGCTTAAGCTCTTAGTCGAAGAACTGGCACAATTCCAAAATAACGGCACGGAAGTAGTCTTTGTTTCCTCTGGTGCCATTGGAGCGGGGCTCGATGCGCTCGGCATGAAGAGCCGCCCCAAAGCCATGCCCGACCTACAAATGGCCGCCGCCGTGGGTCAAATGCGCCTTATGGGTATATATGACTCCCTTTTTAGAGAAAACCACTGCCAGATTGGCCAAGTATTGTTAACGCACGATGCACTCAAACATCGCGAACGGCATCTGAATGCTCGCAATACGCTGCTCCATTTAATTAAACATCGCATCATTCCCATCATTAATGAAAATGATGCGATCTCCACGGAGGAGATTAAGTTTGGTGATAATGATGTGCTGGCTGCTCTTGTGTCGATTCTACTCGATGCCGATGCGCTGGTTCTACTCAGCACAACGGATGGATTGCGCGATGGGAAACAGCGCGTTTCCTATATTGAAGAGATCGACGATGTTCTTGAACTGGTGGCCGACAAACCGGATCATCTTTCAACCGGCGGCATGGCCTCCAAATTAGAGTCCGCACAGATTGCCGCACATAACGGCATTCCCGTGGTGATTGCTGATGGACGCAAAACCGGCGTATTAGAACGCATCTTCCAAGGGAAAGATGAAGGAACATTGCTCTTTCCAAAGGAAGGGAATATTTCAAAGCGAAAACGCTGGATTGCTTTCTTTAATCGGGCAGAGGGTCACCTGGTGATCGACGAAGGTGCCGCCAATGCACTCCATAAAGGAAAGAGCTTATTGCCCGTCGGTATCCAGATCGTCGAGGGCGACTTTAAGGTCGGAGCCATGGTTAATATTAAAACCCAAGAAGGGCTACACATCGCGCGCGGCCTCGTGGAATATTCAAGCGACGACATTCATTTAATTCTAGGAAAGAAATCTTCCGGCACAACGGGTGTCGCCATCCATCGCGATAATCTGGTGATACTTTAGATAAGGAAAAATAGATGAACGTAAAAGAACAGATCTTAAAAATGGGGGAAGATGCACTCGCCGCGAGCCGCGAGCTGGCCAAGCTTTCAACTCGTAAAAAAAATAGCCTGCTTGAAGCGATCGCCCAAGAGCTAGATGCGCAGCGCTCCTTCATCCAGTCCGAAAATGCAAAGGACTTGGCCGCCGGAAAGGAAAATGGACTGAATCCAGCGATGCTCGATCGACTCGAACTGAGTGACGCGCGAATCGATGGAATGATGAAGGGCCTGCGCGACGTTGCCGTGCTAAACGATCCCGTCGGAGACGAAATTAGCCTCTGGAACCGACCCAATGGACTTGAAATTAGAAAAGTGCGCGTCCCCATCGGCGTGATTGGAATCATCTTTGAATCGCGCCCTAACGTAACGTGCGATGCTGCGGCGCTCTGCTTAAAAACCTCCAATGCCGTGATTCTTCGCGGCGGCAAAGAGGCGATCCACTCCAACCTTGCGATTGCTAAAGCCATGCAGATAGGAGGAATTGCTAAGGGAATGCCCGCTCATGCCATTCAGCTTATCCCGACCATCGACCGCGAGGCCGTTAAGGTGATGTGTCAAATGACCGACTATCTTGATCTCATTATTCCGCGGGGCGGGGAAGGCCTGATTAAGGCCGTAATGGAAATGGCACACGTTCCCGTCATCAAACACTATAAAGGGGTTTGCCACACCTATATTGATGCCGCGGCCGATCTTTCCATGGCGTGGGCGATTGCTGAGAATGCAAAGTGCCAGCGCCCCGGCGTCTGCAATGCAATGGAGACCCTGCTGGTGCACAAAGATATCGCCGAAGCCTTCCTGCCAAAGATGGGAGAACTCTTTGCCGCACAAGGGGTCGAACTGCGCGGAGACCCAACGGTATGCCGATATATTCCAACCGCTAAACCCGCAAGCGAAGAGGACTGGTATGAGGAATACCTCGACCTGATTCTCGCCATCCGGGTGGTTGACGGGGTCGATGCCGCCATTGCACACATTAATAAATATGGATCGGGACACTCCGATGCCATCATCACGCAGGATGAAAAATCTGAAAAAAGCTTCCTTGCCGAAGTGGATTCTTCTTCGGTTTATGTAAACGCCTCCACTCGTTTTACGGATGGTGCAGAATTTGGTATGGGTGTAGAGATCGGCATTAGCACCGACAAATTACATGCGCGTGGCCCGATGGGTCTGGAGGAACTTACGACTTATAAATTCATGATCGAAGGCAAAGGACAGATCCGGAAATAAAAAGTAAAAAAATCCACTTGCCACCGCGCATGAAATGGCTACTATGTCGCTTCCTTTTAAGGGGGTGTAGCTCAATTGGTTAGAGCGCCAGCCTGTCACGCTGGAGGTTGCGGGTTCGAGTCCCGTCACTCTCGCCACTCTTTTAGCGGTTCATTTGAACCGCTTTTTTTTATCCCGGACTCATGCGGTCTTCGCTCTAAGATTAAACAGAGATCCTTCGCGTGCATTATGCTTCAGGTTCAAAATCATAGACCGAGGAGGGCTTTAACACGCCTTGTAATTGGCCCTTCTCATCTAAATCTTGAATAGAAAAAACAAATTCACGAATCAATAGGTTATACTTTTTCTTGAGAGAAAAAACGCCCTCTCGAAGCGCGGGGCTGTAGTGATGAGTAAAAATCACTTCATTAATATTATGCTTTTGGATCAAGGCCTCAAGTTGGGAGAAATTCCCCAGCACGGAATAGCCGTAGACCACTTTATGATAAAGCACAGGGTTATCATCCACTAACCCCACAATCTTTCGTGCGGCCTTTTGTTGATCTTCGAACGAGGCCTGTCGTAAATAGAGAATTGCATTTTCGCCGGCACCCAGAATAAGCGTTTTTAAGTCGTGTTCAGAGCCCGTTGAGCACCGTAGCCATGCGTTCAGATCACGAACCAATCGAAGCGATGCCCGAGCGCCAACAATCCCGATGGCCACAATCAAAGCATGGAACAACAACGCCATGAACAGCTCAATGTGCGAAAGATCGGTAATCCATAACAACGCAACAAAAGCCAAGATTTCGCCCGCAAATAACTGCAAGGACAAAACCAATAGCTGGGATATGCGCGAACGAGTCCAAACGGTTTTATAAATTCCATAAAAGTAAATCGTCATAAAGGGAATCATCACACAGACCGCCATAAGCGAAAGGGTGACCGAAAACGAAAAGACTCCTTCGAAAACAAATTGAGTCGCCAGAATGAAGAATAAGAGGTCCCAGCCCATCGCCACCAGCAAACTCACAATACTCCGAGGGCGACGCATTCCTTGAAGCACAACCTGCGTGGTCGTCCATAATTCAACCTGCGCGAGTTGCCGCACCACAACGTGCAATACAACAATCATACCCACCATTAAAAGGGCCGTGCGGTTGGACGCCATGGCCGTGGCGCCGAGGGCAATCAGACAGACAAATACCGCCGCAACATAAAGAGAAATAGCGGCCTTACGCTGACTCATTCCGCCGCGTATAAGTTTGTGGTGAATATGATCCAAGTCGGGACCAAAAACTTTACACGACAATTGGTCTTTTCGGATCATCGAGATAAGCTTTCGCGCAAGCCGCCGCCAAACGGCCATGATTACATCGAAAACAGGAATGCCAACCGCTAGCAGAGGAACCAACAGCGCCACCATCATCGACTGTTTTACATTGGCCTTAAGCGATACCGCCGCGAGAAGAAATCCAATAAACATGCTTCCGCAATCGCCTAGAAAAATCGAAGCAGGGCTAAAGTTATATCGTAAAAACCCGAGGCAAGCCCCCGCCAAGGCGATGAGCACCAAAGCATCGGAGGGCTGATGTAATGAAAAAAGCATGCCCGCAAGCCCCGCGCTGGCAATCAAGCCCAACCCCGCGCAGGCCCCATCGATACCATCGATCAGGTTGAATGCATTCATCAAGAGGACAAACCAAAATAAGGTGGCTCCAAAATTTACAATCCACGGGAGCGATATATGTAAGAAAGCCTCAAACGTGAAGCCCCCCATAAACATAAGACCGGCAACTCCTAGCTGACCCAAAAGCTTGAACCAAGCCCGCATTTCAAAACGATCATCAAACAGGCCAACTAATAAAAGAATCAGCGACCCCGCAAATAATAAGCCCCACTCTTCTATTTGAATCGATCCCGCAAGATTCTTCCACGGCCCAAGAAAAACAACGACCAAGGCTATATGCGTTGCCAAAAAAACAGCAATTCCTCCGCACCGAGGAATGGGGATTTTATGAATACGACGCTCGGAGGGTTCATCAACTAAACCCAAATAAGGGGCCATCCGCTTGACCAAAGGAATCAACAGCCAAGCGACGACTAGGCTGGTAAAAAAAACAATGATGTACTTAATGATAAATCCCATAAAGCCCCGCACTTTAGAGAAACTTCTCTTAAAAAGAAAGCCCATCACTCTTCTATTCATGCTTTATAATTTTACAAACGATAGAAAATGCAGAATCAAGCCTAGCTAAACAAAACCAGCTTTGTTCTACTTTAAAAATGGTGAGAAAAGCATTAAACCGCCCGAATGGGATGCCTGTTAACCTTCTTTTATCCGGCCGACCCTGCCTGGTCGTCGGAGGAGGAAAGGCGGCTGGGAATAAAATTCAATTATTACTCGATGCCGGCGCCCAAGTGGCAATCATTAGTCCAGACGTCTCTCCCGAAGTGGCTCAACTTATTGAAAAAGGGTTGATCACTCACACCGTTCGCGCCTTTAAAGATCATGATATTGAACATGCAACCCTTGTGTATGCCGCCACCAACAACCGCGCGGTTAACGGTCAGGTTCTCGAAGCCTGTCGTAAAAAAAACATTCTTTGCTCCTGCGTCGATGGCAACTGGGCGCAGGGCGACTTCACGACCCCGCCCCTTATTCGGCATAATCAGCTGACTGTATCGATTTCCTCCGGAGGCAATGACGGCCGCCAATCCAAAATGATCAAAAACAGTTTAGCGCGTCACCTCAAGATGATGGATACCGCCAATCTGGTTGTGGTCGGCACCGACCACAACCACCTAACGCTAGAAGAACGCGAACCCTTTCATCTGACCGGTCATCGCTTGGAGCGCGGTGGATTCATGATCATGCAGCTCTGGGGAATCCATGAATTCATGATTCTTAATACGTGCAACCGCATCGAAGTGATTGCGGTTGTTTCCGATGAAACGGCACACAATGAAATTCTCCGCCATGTCATGGGTTTCGCGACTCTAAAAGAAGATAAGTTTTACCTCAAAAAGGGGAAGGCCGCGTTCGAACACCTCTGCCTAGTCTCCGCCGGCATGCTCTCGCAGACCCCCGGCGAAAACCACATCACCGCTCAGATAAAAGAAGCGCTCGAAACCGCCAAACACCGCGGCTGGGCCAGCAATATGATTCAGGAGTGGATCTCTACCGCCTTACACGTTTCAAAACAGATCAAGAACTCGGTCGCCCCGCTTTTGCACAGCTATGAGATCGAAGCGCTGGCGTTAAAATATCTTGAGGCGAACCATCATCCTCTCGCCTCCTCTACGCTCATGATCCTCGGTGCAGGAACGATTGGAAAAAGCCTCATAAAAGAGGGCTGGCCAACCACACAAAAAATAATCTGGTGCTACCATATCCAGAAGCCCGAAATCCCCAAAGAATGGGAACGTAACGTCGATCTCTGCACCTTCAATGATATGAAAGAGCGCATCGCCGAAGCCGACATCATCATTAGCGCAACCGAAACAACCGGCCATTTACTACACCTCGCCCACGCCCCTTTCTTTAACCAAGAGCGCCCCGTTATACTGCTCGACCTCGGCATGCCGCGCAATATTGACCCCAAGCTAGACTCCCTTTCATCCAACATTACCGTCATTGACCTCGATGGCCTTAAATATTGGTACCGCCGCGAACTCACCGATATAAACGATATTCTCGCGCGCTGCCGCGCCGTTGTTACCGAACATCAGGATCTCTATGAAAAGATCGCACACAGTTTTCAAAGCGGGAACGCGCCCCAGTCATCTTGCGCTCACTCAGACCCGTCAGGCGCTCGATCGACTTGAAGGAATGCTTAAAGGGATTACCTTTGAAATGATTCCAATCGCCTCGATGGGGGATCTAGATCGAGCCACCGACTTGCGCGAAGGCCCGGCCAACTTCTTCACCCGCGAACTCGATGCCGCCCTCCTGCGCGGTGAGGTTGACCTTGCCGTTCATAGCGCCAAGGATCTCCCCGATCCCCTGCCCCCAGGCATCGACGCCTTCTGGCTTCCTGAGCGCGAAGAGCCGCGCGATGTCCTCGTACTTTCCAAAGGCCAAAAGATTTCCGAGCTCCCCAAAAACCCCATCATCGGCGTCAGCTCCGACCGCCGCGCGGCCTACTGCACCCGCCGTTTTCCCTGCGGCATCCAAAAAAATATCCGAGGAAACATTGAAGAGCGCATCGCGCAGGTCGATGCCGGCGATTTCGACATCGTCGTTATGGCCGCCGCCGCACTCATCCGTTTAGGGATCGAGGAACGAATCACCGAATGGATTCCACTCAACGAACTGGCGGTTCCCGAAGGCCAAGGCTATCTCGCCATCACCCTCCGTAAAAACGAACCCTCCCCCCTGCGAACGCTCTTTCCGCTGGCGGGAAAAAAAGTCCTTCTCACCTGCTCCGAAGCCCTTCAAGAAAAAACGGCCGCACTCGTTCGCGCCGGAGGAGGGCATCCTATTCAGCTCCCGCTCATCCGACTCCAATGTAGACGGAGCTTCCAGCTTCGTTGCGCAGAATTCGATTGGGTTGTCATCACCTCCCCCTCCGCCGCGCGATGCCTGAGCCAAAGCGACGGGGACGTCGCTTCTACGAAATGGATGGCCTGCGGACAGGGCACTGCCGATGAACTTCTAAAAAAAGGAATTCAAGTTGAGGCCCAGCCGGAATCAAACTATAGCGCCGATGCGCTCATCCAGCTCGCACAAAAAACAATCCGCCCCGGCGAAAAAATCCTGCGCCTTCGCTCCGACAAAGCGGGACCACAACTCGCCGAAGCTCTACGCGAAACCGGCGCAACGGTTGAAGACACCATTCTCTATAATAATAAATCGATTGAATACGACGCGCTCCCCGATTTTGATGTCCTCTTTTTTGCTAGCGCCTCCGGCGTCGAAGCATTCATTCAACAATGGGGCACGCAACCCCTCGGCGGAAAAACGATTTTAGTGATTGGTGCCCCTACGGCCCTTGCCTTGAAAAAACACCGACTCAAGCCCAATATCATCGCCCCCGAAGCCACCGCCTCCTCCGCAATCCAATCCCTTACCCCCTATTTTTTAGCCCAAATGATAGAGTAATGACCTTGCCAGTCGCCCCGCACGAACCTATTTTTTATTGAAACCGAGGAGACCTATGTTCCCAGAAACCCGATTAAGACGCCTGCGCCAAAACGCCGAGATTCGCAAAATGCTGGATCTCCCGTTGCCGGGGCCAGAAAAATTTATCTGGCCAGCCTTTGTGCTCGATGGCGCCGCAAAGCGCGAACCGATCGAAGCGATGCCGGGGCAGTCGCGCCTGAGTGTTGATCAACTGCTCATTGATCTAGAACCGGTCGTCGATTCTGGTGTTAGCGGGGTCTTACTCTTTGGTCTCGTGGAAGATTCTAAAAAGGATTTCCACGGCTCGGAGGCCTATAATGATCAAGGGACCATCCAGCGCGCGATCCGCAAAGTGAAAGAAAAATTTCCAAAGCTCGTCGTCACCGCCGACGTCTGCGTTTGCGCCTACACCTCCCACGGTCACTGCGGCCCACTGACCGAGGCCGGTGAGGTCGACAACGATGCCGCCAACGAAGTGCTCGCAAAAATTGCCCTCTCCTATGCCGCCGCCGGAGCCGATATGGTTGCGCCAAGTTCGATGATGGATGGACAGGTTCAAGCGATCCGCTCCGCACTCGATGCCGCCGCCTTCGACCAAACGTTGCTCATGAGTTATTCCACAAAATTTGCATCGGCCATGTATGGCCCCTTTCGAGAGGCCGAGAAATCGACCCCCAGCCAAGGGGATCGCAAGGGCTATCAAGCATCCTACGGCGATCTGCGTACGGCCTTGCGCGAATCGGAATTTGATGAAGCGGAGGGCGCGGATATCCTTATGGTAAAGCCGGCACTCTTCTACCTCGATGTGCTGAGCAAATTGCGCGAAACCACCGACCTGCCGATCGCGGCCTATAACGTGAGTGGAGAATATTCCATGTTGCACGCCAGCGCTGAGCGCGGCTGGGGCAACCTAAAAGATATGGTGCAGGAATCCACCGCCGCAATGGTTCGTGGCGGAGCCGACATACTGATTTCCTACTGGGCAAACCAGTATGATGTCCTCTTCAAAAACTAATCCCATTTATTTTTCTATACCAAACCTATAAATACAGGTGTGGGTGTAGGTTTCGCTGGGGATAAGTTCGGTGGAAGGAAACCCCGACTGGTTGGGGCTGTCGGGATAGTGCTGAGTTTCGAGGCAAAACCCTTCGTGCTTATTGTAGACCGCCCCGCCCTTTCCCGTAATGTTATCGAGAAAGTTTCCGGTATAAAACTGAACCCCCGGCTCCGTGGTCCAACATTCGAGCGTTCGTCCACTTTCGGGTTCAACCACGCGGGCGGCGAGCACAAGCTCGCCGGGAGTAGTCTGGTTGATGCAATAGTTATGGTCATAACCCCGCCCCTGCACGGCGGCCAGATTTTGGCCGATTGGCGTCGGGGCCAGCAGATCCATTTCGGTTCCGATCACGGCGCGTAGTTCGCCCGACGGCGTGGCATCATCATCAACCACCGCGTATCGATCGGCATTCATCTGCACAATATGGCCATGAACAGAGCCACCGCCCGCGAGATTAAAGTAGCTGTGGTTCGTTAGGTTGACCACGGTTTTTTGATCCGTCGTCGCGGCATATTCAATCTTGAGTTCCCCCGCATCATTCAGGGAATAAATAATTTCAACCTTCAGCGTCCCCGGATAGCCCTCGTCGCCATCCGGACTGGTGAGCGACATCTTAACGGAGTCGCCCACAATCTCCGCGCTCCACACTTTTTTATCAAACCCGATCAGGCCGCCGTGCAAAGCATTCGGGCCATTATTAATAGCGAGAGAATACTCCTCATCATCAAGGGAAAATCTCCCCTTGGCAATGCGGTTGGCATAACGGCCGCAGCAGGCACCGAAGTAGGGATTATCCGCACGTTGGTAGCCCGCCATATCATCGAACCCCAGCACCACATCGGAAAGGTTCCCCTCCCGATCCGGCACCTCGATCGAAACAACCGTCGCACCATAGTTGATGACTTTCGCTTCCGCTCCATTGGCATTTTTAAAGACAAATGCATCGACCCATTGTCCATCCACGGTC
>JAOZSZ010000084.1 GCA_029939385.1 Pontiella sp.
AGTACCTGCCCTATAACCGAGGACCAATGCGGTATCAGACTTAGACCTCCTGAAGTATATATCTTTGAGATCCGACATCCTTGATGACGCTCAACAAAATCTTTTGAAATAGATAATTGCTTGAGAAATGGAGTTATAACATCCGTTAACGTGGACGAAATATTAATTGAACGATCCGTTAAAATGGTTTCGGCCAGCTCATCGTCTACACCAAGATCTTCAATCACCTTTGCTCGCAATGCCTTCCCTCCAAAGGAAAACTTTCCGACTAATACCACCGCTCCTTTGTTAAGAATCACATAATGGCTTACCAACTCGCCGGCCTCGATCAGACAAATTGCCTCGTCCTTACACTCCTCTCCACGAGCATTGAGAAAGGCCGGAATAAATGAAAGCCCAGCCACTTCAAGTGATGCCGGCGCAGGCGGACCTGCGGGAAATAAATTTAAGAGGAATCGCACATCATCTTCCGGAATGGCAGCGGAAAGAAAGCTAGAGTCTTGGCGCCCCTTCCCCTTCTTCGCAAGCATGGCCGACACACGAAAGTCATCATCCACATTAAGAAGTTCACGCAACTTACCATCCGGCAGTACGTCTTGACCCGCAAGGAGTGGAGCATTCACCATCCGAACCACTGAGTTCACTCCGCTATATGTGAGACACCCATAATGCGCCACCATATTTCGGGGTAATTCAACTCTTCGAGAAGCCACTTCAAAATCGATTGAAGGCAAGAGATCAATCCCCATCAAGATTAATTCATCTTTACTCTTTCTAAGCCGAACCACCTTGGTCGCCGTGCTCGAAAAATCAATACCAACCAAATCGGTGAATTTTCGTTTTGCCTGCTTACTTTGTATTATTTTTTTTATCGTTATTTGTTTCATTCTTTACCTATCTTAAAGAACTAATTAATTTAGCTAGAATTCCAAAAAAGTGAGTTGTACTATTCTCATTAGCAGTATCCGTACCACAACCAATCATCAATTTCCCTCTTGCTAAAGAGTTCGGTATTATTAATGGTGTGCGCCACTAGTTTCCCGTGAATAATGGGCTAAAAAAGGACTCTCCAAGTGACTGAACTGAAGAATGAACCGCCAATTTCTGAACTTGAAAATGAGCCGTCGAAATCCCCTTCGCACGGAGTGATGCTCATCTCAATACTCTTATTAATTTCTGCATTGCTTCTTTCAAGTGTTATGCTGGTGCACTACGCATCTATAGGAACAAAACGATCAGAAACCATTCCCATGTTCACCTTTTCGAAATTCTTTGAAAAAGGAAAATCCGTCTCAACTCCATTAGCAACAAATCGGGTTCAAAAAGCCGTGGTAAAGACAGCAGATACGCCCGAGCTTAAGCCAAAAGAATCTCCCTTCAGTAAACTTTTTGGAGACAAAGACTCTAAATTAATTCGCTGGCCTAAACTAAAACTTACAGGATTTGGAAAATCGACCGATGGCGAAGGTGGATTTGCAATCATTAATGGAAAACAGATTCTCTTAAATAACCAAATCGAGAAAGCTACTGTGGTTGAAATTCATACCCATGGGGTGCTAATGGAATACAAGGGAGAGCAAAAGCTCTTATCCGTTGAACTCATTCGCTAAAACCCTTTAGACTTCCATTTTACGTATTTTTTCAAGGGCGGAATCATAATCTTCAGGTGTTACAAGATAAGTATGACAGTGATGTCCGCTTAAGGTTTCTACTTTATCAATTAGATTATTATTAAAAGGATTGAGCACCGCCACCAACAGATCATTCCCAAAAAAACCAAAGGGCAAGGCTCCATCATGCGCAACGACATTCAGCGGAAAAACCGTTCCCATTTTTTCTTCTATCTCAAATTGGGAGAGCGAAAGATAAGGCACCCCAGAACGCGATGACATATAATTAACAATCCGGTACATTTGATTAAAACCCCGATCATTAAGCACGTGTAATACGCTTATTGGAACATCAAGATCCTTGGATGAAACTTCAGTAAGATCATGTAGCACGCTTGAATATTCCTCCTGCGAAAGCTGGTTTTCTTCATAAAGCTTCCATGCCAGGGCTAACTCTTCACTGATATCAACATCCTCTGCCGCCTTCTTTGCTTTCTCCTCCACCGGCGCGGACTCTTCTTCTGGCTCAACCAATGCACGAATCCGCGCAAGCTGTGCCGCAGCCTCAGAAGGAAATTCTTCTTCAAATCCATGCAACTGCTCAACAATGAATGCAGCCGTTGAAGCATCATTATTGCTATAGACTACATCCGCTAGAAGACCTAGGTATTCAAAGGCTCGATCACGGCGATTATATTGGCAACAAGCATTATATAACGCCTTTAAAGTCATCGTATCCTGCGGCATCACCTCAAGAATCTGTTCTAGCATTACAATGCTATCTGCCAAATCACTATCTATCTGTTGGTTTTCATCACCCATTTCTCTTCTCCTTCAACGAAAGTATGCATGGTTATAAGCAAATTACAGGCCACTCTTCATTTCAATCCCCTCTTAAGCATTTATTTTAGGTCGAAAAAATATTATTTTATTCCCTTTTATCAAGGGTAGGCACGAACAATGCTTGAAAGAGAATTCAGAATTTCATGGAACGGGAATAGAGTATGAATACACACAGTAAAAGCCTAATGGACTGTTTAAAAGAGATTCGCCCTATCGAGGCCGAGATTTATTTCGAGGCCGAGAAAGAAGCCGAACAAACCCATATGCCATTAGAGCAGTTGCTCATAAAACAAGGCCTTGTTTCTGATACTGACATGGCTCTAGCCACCGCTCAATATCTCGAGATCCCTCCGCTCTCTCTTGCAACATTCACCCCTGATTCGTCTCTAATTGATTTGCAACCCAAAGAAAAATGGAAAGAGCTCAAAGCACTGCCCATTAGTAAACTAGGCACCAGACTAACCGTCGCAATGGCCGACCCATTTAATATTCTGACCCGCGATATCATTAGCTCCGTCACGGATATGGAGCTTGTTCCAGTTATTGCTTTAGAAAAGGAAATCGAAGAATCTCTTGATTCGATTAACTCTGAACCCACTCTAGCCCTAGAAGATATTCTTAGAGACATGGCTGAAGAAGGCGAGGTTGAGGAGCTTGGAAAGGAGAGTCTCGATGACGGAAACCTTGATGATATGCTCGAAAATGCCGGCGAAGCTCCGGTTATCCGAATCGTAAACTCGATCCTCATTGAAGCGCTGCGCAAAGGAGCCAGCGATATTCATATTGAGCCCATGGAAAAAACGGTGCGATTGCGCAACCGCGTTGATGGCGTACTTTTTGAAATCCCTAGCCCACCAAAAAACCTTCAAAATGCAATTATATCACGTCTAAAAATTATGGCAGACCTCGATATTGCAGAACGGCGCGTTCCGCAAGATGGCCGCTTTAAAATCAAAGCTCTGAACAAAGAGGTAGATATTCGTATGAGTATTCTACCGACGATTCATGGCGAAAAAATTGTGATGCGGATCCTCGACAAAACGGCGCTTGCGCCCAACCTCGGGGCATTGGGACTCGATCAACTTTCGCTTGATAATTTTGCCTACGCCCTAGCCCAGCCCTACGGCATGATCCTTGTAACCGGCCCAACAGGTAGCGGAAAAACAACCACGCTCTATTCAGCTCTTCAGGAACTGAACGTCGTTGGCACCAATATTATTACCACAGAAAACCCCGTGGAATATCAGCTCGACGGCATTAATCAGGTACAGATTAACCCAACTGTGGGGCTAAATTTTGCGAGCGCACTCCGCTCGATTCTCCGCCAAGACCCCGATGTGCTAATGGTCGGTGAAATTCGAGATGGCGAAACCGCCACAATTGCAGTCGAGGCGGCCCTAACCGGCCACCTTGTATTGAGCACACTACATACAAACGATGCCGCCGGAGCCATTGCTCGTTTGATCGACATGGGGATCGAACCCTTCATGCTAGCCTCTTCGCTGCTGCTTACACAGGCACAACGTCTCTTTCGAAAACTCTGTCCGGTCTGTAAAAAAGAGATCGATATTCCGATAGAAACCTTAAAGAAAAATCGGATTGATCCCGCTCTAATGGCTGATTCCCAATTCTATCAAACTGCGGGTTGCCCAAAATGCAATAATATCGGTTATAAAGGGCGCGGCGGTATTATGGAAATCCTCTTGGTAGATGAGGTTCTCCGAAAAACTATTTTGAACAATACAGAAGCCGATGCAATTGCCCGAATTGCCATAGAAAACGGGATGAAAACCTTGCGTGAAGCAGGACTCGATCGAGTAAAAAGCGGACTCACCACTATTGAAGAAATTTTGCGCGTAACGAGCGAACACTAGGGAGAAGAATGATGGCCACAAAAAAAATAAAAGCAAAGGGAGCACTCCCCATTGTACGAGGCGCACGCAAGATCCGGCTTAAGGAGCTTTCCCTATTTACCCGACAACTCTCGGCCATGCTTTCCGCGGGAATGCCGCTGGTACAAACTCTCGTTGCCATGGAAGAGCAAACCGATGATCAAAACTTTAAATCCGTTATTTTGGGCATCCGTACACGGGTTGAGGGAGGCGCTATGTATTCTGAGTCGCTCGCATTCTATCCCTCCATTTTTGATGAACTCTATATTAGTATGATGCGTGCGGGGGAAGTTGGTGGCATTTTGCCCGACACCTGTTCCCGCGTTGCCTCATTTCTAGAGTCTAGCAACCGAATTCGCGCCAAGGTTAAATCAGCCATGATGTACCCCAGCGTGGTGCTTACGGTTTCTATTATTTTAGCCATCACCTTAATCATGTTTATTCTTCCGGTCTTCGTCGGCATGTTTTCCGACTTTGGTGCAGATTTACCGGGGCTGACACAAAGCCTACTTGATTTTAGCGCATGGCTAACTTCGTATTGGTATATCGCGATCGCTCTTGTTTCCGGATTCGTCTACGCCTTCAAACGCTACAACAAGACCGACAAGGGGCAGTACGTTATTGATGAACTTAAACTAAACGTACCCGGCCTAGGCGAACTTGCCACTAAAATTGCAGTGGCGCGCTTTGCCTCAACCTTCGCCCAGTTAATGCATAGCGGGGTGGCCATCATTGAATCACTTGAAATTGTGGGCTTAGCCACAGGAAATCGCGTAATTGGTGATTCGCTTCTAAAAGCTCGAAAAACGATTGAGGAAGGCGAACCCCTTTCCAAAGCACTCGAGCCCAATAAATACTACCCTCGCATGCTTGTTCACATGCTCTCCGCCGGCGAAAAAACCGGACAGGTCGAAGAGATGATGGATAAGGTAGCTGAATTCTATGACGACGAAGTGGAATCCATGTTGGCCAGTATCACATCGTTGATCGAACCTTTATTAATGGTTTTTGTTGGAGCAATCATTGGCACAGTCGTAGTGGCCATGTTCCTTCCAATCTTCAAAATGAGTGAAATCGTAATGTAGGTGCGATTAAGTTATGGAAAAAATTAACAAAATACCCTCTTGGCCTGAATTAACCGCAATCTTATTGATTCGTCTAAGCGTTCTTTGGGTTTTAGTCCTCATTTCGCTATTAATGCCAAACGACGATGTGGCGTTCTATGCCTTCATGGGAATTGCTTTTATTATTACGATTCCTTATTCCCTCTGGCTCAGAAGCAAGATGCGATCGGCTCAATTCGCTCCCCTGCAATTTTTAGTTGATCTTATTTTGGTTTCTGGGCTGATTTATTTCACGGGCGGCATCCACAGTGAGCTCACTTTACTCTATCCACTCGTGATTCTCTCTGCCGGAATGGTTGGCAGTCCTAAACAGGCCGCTCAAATAACGGGATTAGGCATTATCATCTATATATTAATGATAACTCTACTCTCACAAAACATGAGTACAGAACATCTGCCCCTAGAAAAAGCCCTAGAAAACTTCCCTCTGTTTCCTGCCCTTTTTATCAGAGTGCTAACCTTTGCTCTATTTGGCATGGCTGGTATTTATATTTCCACTCGATGCAACTATACCAATAGCCATCGACAAGATGCATTCAACACCGCCGAAACTCTATTTCACAACCTACCTGCCCATTTGATTTTATTGGATCAGCAAGGAAAAATCCTTCATACCAATCCCCTTGTTTGTAAGTTACTACACGCAACAGAGGCCGAACTTTTAACCCATAAATTCACAGACCTATGTACTTCAGGGGAAAATCCTATTCCCGACCACTACGGTACTTCAACCTATCTTTCCCGAGGAAACATCCCCCCTATCCCAGTATCTTACCGTAAAACAAATATTATTTTGCCAGCCATCGCTCTCTCCGAAAACAACGAAAATGAGAGCCCGACAGAAATTACTCTACTCATACTCCATGACATTTCTCACCCTCTAGAACTTGAGCGCCAGCTTCAACAAATGGGACGCATCACTTCCGCCACCCGAATTGCTGGAGAAATGGCACATGAAATCCGATCCCCTCTCACCACCATATCAGCCTCAACCCAGTTACTAAAACACTACGAAGACAAAGCCTCCGCAACCGATTGGTTACCGAATAGCCCGCGTAAAAATGACCGAAAAGAGCTTTTTGACCATATCATTACGGCATCGGATCAAATGGATACCGTAATTCAAGATTTTATG
>JAOZSZ010000277.1 GCA_029939385.1 Pontiella sp.
AGCGAAGCGGCCCGAAGGAGTTCCTCAATTATGAACTCCCGTATGATCCCAGCATGGAAAACTGGGGTTCCGGGCGATAGTAAACACTGAACAGAGGCGGGGTTCGTAAGAGTCTCTCCGCGTTCCCTTTTCCAGTGGTTGGAACGTTTCACGTCCCTTGGCAGATCAGGCATTGGCGACGCTATGGGGTAGGCGTTGATGGCGCGTCCGATCATTCCTCGAAATCATTTCACCTCGTGGTCGGGGCAGTGGTAGAAGATCCACCAGACGCTTTGCTTGGCGGCAGCCTCGCCTGCTTTTTTCGTGGCGGTGTCGATCGCGATCTTTTGGATCACGGGGAGCGCGGCATTCCCGGTTGTGCTTTCGGGCAGTTTCCCCCGAGCAACAACGATTTCGATTTTACCGTCGGGGTTTCTCGCGAAGATTTCGCGGCGGGCCACCTTCCATCCCCACGTTTCGATTCCGTCTGCATAGAAGGCCTCCGCGCGTACCCCAATGCTTTGCAGTTTTTTGATGTGTCCCGCAGGCAGCTCGGAACCCTCTGGCACGAAAAGAACGATCCGCGCGGCGCGGGAGTTTACGGGTTCGGCCGATGCGGGGCAGGGCACGAATGCAACGGTGAGCAGGATGGAAAGAACGGATAAGGCGGCACTTCTCGATGGGATCATCGGGATTGGTTCTTTCACGCAGGAGAATACACACCTTTCTATATCATATATCATATAAAAGGGGGGTATTTTAGGGGTTTATGAACCAAAATATAGCGAATACGCTATAAAGGAAAGAAGGTGCTGGAGTCCAAATTTTATTAAGAATAGGCGAGGCATGTCGAGGTCGCCCTCTTTTTTGGCTTTGGCATTAGCCGGAGCCAAGAAGTTGAGCCAGATAAAGATCAAGAAGCGGGTGAGCATAAATAAACTTTCTTCGCTTGGTATTGCGCGCCCCCTTCGGGAGGCACGCCCTATAACGTTAAGTGATGAGTTGCGATTGTCGGAATCAGGAGAGGGTGTAGGACGTGACTCTTTGCGCAGCAAAGGTCGCGTTAATAACATTCCGAAGGAGGCCGTATGAGTTCTCAGGCCAGTTTTACCCTGCGCAACCGTAACCCGGATGTGTTGACGTGCATCACCAACCTTTCCAACGACGATGGGTTCACGCCGCCCGAATTTGCGAATCGAATGCTAGACACGCTAGCCGCCAGTTCGCCCGCTGAATTGATTAAGGATAGTTTTATTTTTTCACTGTTTGAATAGGATTTCATTCCCTGCTTCCGCCTCCGCAACCGTTTAGTCGATGGGAAAATTTAGCCACTTTAAAAGTTTGGTCAACGGATTAAATTTATGGGTGGGTTTGAACGTTCTGGGCATTATGGAAATCGTTAGAGACTGTAGCGGCGGTTCTTAGAACCGCTATCAGAGGACGGGCTCAACACACGGAAGCGTTTCTAAGAAACGCCACTACAGCAAAAGAATTGGCGAGGCCGTCTTCGATTTATCTTTCCGGTTAATATGTCCGTATTTGCAAGTCGAGGTTGCGGATCATGGCGAGGTCGGCCTGTCGATCGCCGAGCACATGGGTTCGTCCTTCCTCATTTGATCCGATGATCAGCACCCGCTCCCCTAGGATTAGGCGCGGAAAGAGTCAATGTGCCGTGAGGCAACACGGCCTTTTTTTCAAAAAGAACCGTGTTCTACAACGTAGGGCGAAACGCTTGGCGTTGATGGTGGAGAAAAGATGTAGGACGTGCCTCCCGAAGGGGGCGCGTTTCGAAGGAATTGGGACTTCACTATTTTCCTGCCCCCCTAATCCTCACGCATCACGATCAGTAGGTCGCAATTTGCAAGTCGAGATTGTGGATCATGGCGAGGTCGGTTTCGTATTGCGAGCCGCCGACGGTGAGGTAGTTCCCGGTCATGAGGCCGTTGGCCCCGGCGGCAAAAAGGTCGGCCTGTCGATCGCCGAGCACATGGGTTCGGCCGCCGCAAATGCGTAGGG
>JAOZSZ010000085.1 GCA_029939385.1 Pontiella sp.
TTTCGCAGTTGTTGCTCTCTATGCATTCTACTGCAAGAAAAACGAATCTCACATGGATACACAAGAAGCTTAACCCGAATAGGAGAAGAACTATGCTTAAAGGAATCGATCCAATTATAAGCCCCGAACTGCTGAAAATTCTGGCCGAAATGGGCCATGGCGATGAAATTATTCTTGCCGACGCTCACTTCCCCGGACACACCTTCTGTCCAAAAAACGTGGTCCGAGGTGACGGCCTGCAGATCCCTGATCTGCTTGAGGGCATCATTCCGATCTTCGAACTCGACAGCTATGCCCCGCCACTGGCCATGATGGCGGCGGTGGAAGGCGATGAGCTTGACCCACAAGTGGAGGCTGACTATATGGCTGCCATTAAAAAAGCGGCTCCAGAAGCCCCCGCAGTTGAACGTATTGACCGTTTTGCATTCTACGATCGGGCCGAAAAAGCGTTTGCTTGTGTGATGACCGGAACGACCGCTAAATATGGCAATATTATCCTAAAAAAAGGAGTTACCCCTTTAGGTTAACTTCTATGACGAATGAAACGTGAGCCGTGATTTTTATTCATCACGCTCACGTTTCATGCTTTCTATGAAAACAATTTATTTCATCCGACACGCGCAGAGCGAAGCAAACCGTCTGGACATCCTTGCGTCCCGACGAAGCTATCCCCTATCCGCAAAAGGAATGGAGGACGCAGCGGCTATCGCCGCCGAATTAAAAAAATTAATTTCGTTAGATCGCATCATTTGTTCACCGCTCATTCGTGCGCAACAAACCGCGAAGCCGATTGCGGAGGCCTTCGGTTTGGAGATCGAGACCGATGAACGATTAACCGAGCAGGAACTTGGCATTTATGCCGGCATGACCTATACCGAGCTCGATGAACGTCAAGATTATGCGCATGACCGTTCCAAGCGTTGGAAGTGGAAAGCCGAAGGCGGCGGCGAATCGTATGAAATGATCGCCCAGCGCCTGGACCCGTTTTTCCAATCATTAGAAAAGTTGGAAGGCACAAATATCCTATTCGTGACCCATGCCGTCACGATGCGTCTGATTAAAGCAACTCTCGAACAGACCCTTCCGGAGTACCCATCCGAGATCGCGAAGAACGGTGAGATTTGGAAGGTAAAATTCACAAAATACGGCGATACATATCTCGTCGAATCAATTTTTATGGGAGATCATGAAAAATCCATTTCCCGCGCATAAAGAGATCGTACGCAATACCAACCGGAGATTTAACTGTGGCTGAATATATTTTAAGTGTGGATTTGGGAACAACGAGCTGCAAAACCGTGTTATTCGATACCGATTTTAATGTGATAGCAACCGCTAAGAAAGCATACGGAACAGAATATCCGCATACGGGCTGGGCGGAACAACCCGCCTACCAATGGTGGAGCGCCCTAAAGGAAAATACTCAGTCCGTCATCGAGAAAAGTTCCATCGATCCTTCCAAGATTATTGCTGTAGGCATCGACGCCTTTTCAACCACCGTACTTCCCGTTGATAAAGAAGGAGATCCATTACGCCCTGGACTTATCTGGATGGATCGTCGCGCAAGCAAACAGGCTGACTGGATCACTAAAAACCTAAAAGATGAAACGTGGGCGATTAACGGAAACATTAGTGACGCCGGAAATATTGCGCCGAAAATTATGTGGATCAAGGAGAACGAACCCAAGATCTATGAAAAGACACACCAATTCCTGCATGCAAATGGATACCTCGTCTATAAACTGACCGGCGAATATTCAATGGATATTTCCGAAGCAGGACTCTCCCAAATGTGCGACACCAAAACGGGACAATATTCCGATGTGTTGCTCAACGGCTGTGGTATCGACCGAACGAAGCTTCCAAAGATTTTTAACTGCACCGATATTGTTGGAAAAATAACCGCCGAAGCCGCTAAAAAAACAGGCTTAATTGAAGGCACCCCCGTTATTGCCGGCTCAATGGATAATGTGGCCGCCGGACTCGGCGCAGGCGTCTCTAAGGGAGGAGAGGTCTTTATCTCCGGCGGAACCGTCACCACCAATAACGTCTGTTTGTCAGAACCAAAATACAATAAGAACCTACATGTCTATCCTCATATTGTGCCGGGCACATGGATCACCTCCGGCGGCGTCGACTTCGGTGGTGCAGGATTGAAATGGTTTAAAGAATTACTAGAAGTTGAAAGCTTTGCGGAGATCGATGCGCTTGGCGACACCTCTGAATGCGCAAAAAGCTCCATTATTTTCCTTCCCTATATGGTCGGACAACGCTGCCCGGTTTGGAATGATAACACTTCGGGTGTTCTTATTGGCCTCAAGCCAACAACCACACGACAAGATTTGGTTCGCGCCTTCATGGAGGGAACCACCTACGGATCACGCCATGTATTGAGTATTGTAGAGGCGGAGGGAGTCAAAATTGATACCATCAAAATCACGGGAGGGAGTGCCAACTCCTCAAAGTGGGTACAGATCTTTTCAGATGTAATCGGGAAACCGATCGATATTCCTGGGGCCGTTGATCTGCCGCCACTTGGAATTGCCATTGCCGCCGCTTACGGAGTCGGAGCCATTAAAAGTTTTGAAGAGGGCATTGAAAAGATTGCCGTACGCGATAGCTTTATACCCAACGCAGAAGACCATAAATATTACAGTGAAATGTACATAGTATTCCGCAATTTGTATGAAAACATTAAAGGCGAATACGATAAACTCGCCGAAATTCACACCCAATTTGGGAAAAATAACCGGAGATTAGATTCATGAAAGCTGCGCTACGCAAAGGACTTAAAAAAGTTGAAGTAATTGAGATGGAAAAACCCTCTCCCACAGCCGATGAGGTACTCATCGCAGTTAAATCATGTGGAATCTGCGGATCAGATATCGTACGAATCCAAGAGGAAAATCCCCGCTGGGACGAAATCGTTCTGGGTCATGAGTTTGCCGGAGAGATTGTTGAGGTAGGCGAAAATGTGAAGGGATGGAAGGTGGGCGACCGCGCTTCCGCCGCACCTCTAATGCCGTGCATGAAGTGCGACAAATGTGCAAAAGGAAACTATTCGCTCTGCAAAGGCTACAGCTTTATTGGCTCTCGAGTTCAGGGTGCATTCGGAGAATTCCTACGCGTCCCCGCCTCCAACCTTGTAGCCATCGGCAATCTGAGCTACGACCAAGCCGCATTCATCGAACCCATCACGGTTTGCCTGCATCCCATTTTACGCCTCGAAAATCTGCTTGGAAAAGATGTGGTCGTAACCGGTGCGGGGACCATTGGTCTACTCGCCATTCAAATCTTTAAAGCCATGGGCTGTCGCAACATTGTGGCATCCGATATCGCAGATGGAAAACTGGAACTAGCAAAGAAAATGGGAGCCAATATTGTTTGCAACCCCATCACCGAATCCCTCGAAGAGGTCTGCGAACGTGAACTCGAAGATGGTGCACATGTGGTCTTCGAATCCTCAGGAGCAGGCCCTGCAAAAATCTCGGCTATGGCCGTTGCTGGCGGACGCGGCTCTGTTCTGCTGGTTGGAACATCCCACGCTCCTCTTACCTTCACGGGCCCACAATTTGAGGCCATCACCCGCAAAGAGCTCAATGTGGTTGGATCGTGGATGAACTATTCTGCACCCTTCCCCGGCGCTGAATGGACCACGGCGGCATGGATGATGGAAGCGGGGCTCGTTAAAGTTAATGAGCTTCAGACCCATACATTCCCTATCGAACAAATTCAAGACGCCTACGATGTCATCTATGACAACAAAGAGCTTTGGGCCAAAGTCATCATTAATTTTTAATCAGGAGAAACCCTATGAACGCCGTTGATCAATATGTACAAATTTTAGCCGATAACCGTGCAGGAAAAGGAACAGGAATCTATTCCATCTGTTCGGCTCAATCCACCGTACTTGAAGCCGCTATGCTTCAGGCCAAAAAAGATGAATCCATCCTGCTGATTGAATCCACCTCTAATCAGGTCGATCAGTTTGGGGGATACACGGGCATGAAACCCGCCGACTTTGTTGCCTATGTCAACGGCATTGCCGATAAAGTGGGTTACAGCAAAGAGAATATTCTTTTAGGCGGTGATCACCTCGGTCCCAATGCATGGCAAAATGAAAAGGCCGAACCCGCAATGACCAAGGCACTAGAACTCATCCGCGAATATGTGAAAGCCGGATACCAAAAAATACATCTAGATGCTTCCATGTTTTGTGCGGACGATCCGGGAGATCGGCACCAGCCACTCGCCGATGAAATCGTTGCTTCGCGCGCGGCCGCTATGGCTAAAATGGCAGAAGAAACTCACTCCGAATTTTGCGCAGGACAACCCAAACCCGTTTATGTTATCGGCACAGAAGTTCCAATTCCCGGCGGAGCACAGGAAGAAGAGGACACCGTGGTTCCGACCACTCCAGCTGATGCAGTTAAAACTATTGAAGTCACAAAAACGGCTTTCGAAGCAGTAGGACTTTCCGATGCATGGAACCGCGTCTATGGGGTCGTCGTTCAACCTGGAGTTGAATTTGGTGATGACCAGGTTTTCCATTACAACCGTGAAGCCGCAAAAGGACTCAGTGAAGGAATCATGAAAGAGGATCGTTTCATTTATGAGGCGCACTCAACCGACTATCAATCAGAGACTGGATTAACCCAACTTGTTGAAGATCATTTTTGTATCCTCAAAGTTGGCCCATGGGTAACCTTTGCTTATCGCGAAGCACTCTTTGCTCTGGCAATGATTGAAGAGGAAATGCTCGCGCCCCAAGGGATTGAAACCTCCAAGCTACGCGAAACCATCGAGGCCGTGATGCTCGAAGAGCCCAAGTATTGGCAGAAATATTATCCCGGCGACGATATTGAACAAGCCTACAAGCGCAAATATAGTTTCTCGGATCGGTCTCGCTATTATTGGCCAAACCCCAAGATATCTGCTGCAAAGGATAAGTTGGTCGCCCATCTTAAGGCGAATCCCATTTCTTTAGCACTCCTGAGTCAATACATGCCCAATCAGTATAATGCTGTTAGCGAAGGTTCGATCAATAATGATGTCGAGGAGATCATTATTAACCGCACGCAAGATGTCATCGGCATCTATGCTCGGGCCTGCGGGATGTCAAAATAAGGATCTTTTAGTATTCCCAATGCCTCGAAACAGAGAGGCATTGGGGGCATAGGAGAAGCCCATGGAACTATTCCGCATATTGGAAGTACTTGAAATCTGCCTTCCCGTTTTTGCGATATTAGGACTGGGGAAATTGCTGGCCCAGCGCGGACACCTCGGTGAGAATCAATGTAGCTTTATTAACTGGTTAGTTTATCACTTCTCCCTTCCTGCATTAATTTTTAATGCCGTGGCTCGACAACCCTTTTCTGGATTTTGGGATCCTGCAATTATTCTCATTCCATTACTGGCCGTGGGAAGCATTACTGCTCTTACGATGCTAATCGCAAAAGCGAAGGGCTATAAGGGAGGTCTTGCCGCTGCATTTGTTTTTGGAACCTTTTGGGCGAATGCAACCTATATTGGAATTCCTCTTTGCATGAATGCCTTTGGTGATTCCGGCGAAGAAAAAGCGGCGCTCTACAATGCCTTTGTTCTTCCCTTCTTTATTATTATTGGCTATCTGCTCATTGGCTTTTATGGAGCAGGCCATGGAGATATTAAAATTGGAGCCCGCCTTCGGAAGGCCTTCATTAATCCCATCTTATTATCTGCCGTAGCCGGAGTCATCATTGCCCTAATCGCCGATCCATTTCGAACCCCCACAGGCGAACTACAACTTCCCCTTCCTATTATTTCAACGGCCATGCTGACCGGTTCATTCTTAAAATTAATAGGATCGATGGGATTGCCCTTAGCCCTATTATCCATTGGGGCTTCACTTAAATGGGAACAATCGCGCACTCATCTTGGAATGCTATCCTGGTCGATGGGCTGTAAATTAATTTTACTGCCCCTGCTCACCTTGCTTTTGATTCAATGGCTAGTCCCTTCAGCAAACCCTGTTTCGAAGGGGGTTGCGGTGATTCTTGCCGGAACACCCAATGCCGTGGCTTGCTACGTTATCAGCTGCCAATTAGGGATAGAAAAGTCATTTGTTGGGACGATACTTGTGGTTAGCACCGGACTCTCCCTCTTTACAATTCCGATCTGGACCTACATCGCTAAAGGATTTTAGCAAAATAAAATGAAGTCCTGGAAATCTTCAAAAACGTATTGTTTCTAATTTATTCCAACCCTCTTTATTTTTAATAATAGCCGGACGGTATAGCCCTTAATGGAGTTCAGATCAACGAAAGGCTTGTCTGAATCTAGACCAAGAAACGAAGCCTATTGCTTTCTAAAACAAGTTTTCGTCTACAAAAGAAATCGCTATTGAACGGAAAGGCTTGCACCGAGCCCCCCCTAAAAATAAAGACAAGATATTGATGAATTTTCAATATCTTGTCTTTCACTTCCGATGATTTCCTTACTTCTTTGGAATTTCAGTTTTATAGGTCAAGGCATTCATCGTATCACCTCCGGTTTTAACGGTGTAGCGATAGGTTT
>JAOZSZ010000086.1:0-3262 GCA_029939385.1 Pontiella sp.
CGAGGTTAAGGATGGGAGTATGGTTGGTATGGTCTAGAACCTCCAGCTGACTAAAGCGGACATTGATGTAGGTAAAGTTTTCACCCCCCCGCGCTTTGACCAGCGAGGGGCCGATCGAGGAACTTTCCATATAGGCTCCGGTACTCAAGGTCATGTCACGAAACTCCACGGGACCCTCTTGCGAGCGACTGAAAAACAGTCCAAAGTTTAAGCTCCGGTCGTGGCCATAGTTTGGGTGTGTGGTTATAAAGGTTGCATCCATGCCGTCGCCCATCAGTCGCATATCGTATTTTGCATCGTGGAACGATTTTGAGGTCAGGTAGGTTCCTGCTGGAAAGTAGACGGTTGCAAAATCAGCATTTTTTGCATCTTCCAATGCGGATTTAATGGCGGAAAAATCGTCAGTTTCTCCATCACCCATCGCACCATAGTCCATCACGTTGAAAGTCGGGCCATCCCATATCAGCGGGTCTTCCACTGAGATTTCTAGAGCCCGCGACCACCCATAGGCATGACCCAGACCGTTGTGTGCCCACACGGTGTACGTTCCCTTGCCTTTGCTCTCTGGGAGGGAGAAGTCTGCACGGTAGGGATTGGCTAAAGAGCTCGTCAACCATTCGCCGTTTCCTTCGGAATCCTCTAAATAGACATAACTTATCGGATTGTCTCGGTCCGCAACCAGATTGCGTCCAAAAACTGAAAAGGTACCTTCGCGAGCCACCTTGTCAGGACCAATCCACCACGCATCGGTTTGGTTGATCGCTACGGGGTTCCCCCACCCGTTCTGGTTAAGTGACCACATCAGGTACATTTGGTTCGGTGGAAGGGTATCAGGCAAAGTGACTGCCGCTTGGCGGCCATCTAGGCGGTGAATTTCTCCTAGCTGCACGATTCGACCCTCAGCGGTTTGGCTGAAAAACACAAAAAGGCTATCATTCCCGTACTCATTATCCGAAAGTCGTTCTCCGGTAATCGCCATGGTATCGCCGGGGTCGTTGGTGCGTGTCCACTCAGCAATGTTAGGTGTATTGGTTGCCACATTGACCCCTTCTGCAGGGGGGTCAAATGCCGGGAATCCATTCAGATCATCGGTTGGCCCTATGGAGGTAAATCCAGGAAGATTGTAGTCGGCCCGGTCGGGGATGAGAGGGTTGGTGATAAATCCATCGGTATCTCCGAAGGTGCCGTTGCTCTGGGTTTCGTCTCCGTCCTTGAGTCCATCCCCATCGGTATCCGAGTTTCGGGGATCCGTCCGGTAATCTAAGAATTCCTGAGCATTGGAAAGGCGATCTCCGTCGGAATCAAAACGACCGTTACTTGCGGTGAAGAAGCGAGCGGAGGGACTGATCCCATCGGGGTGGCTCCAGAGGAGGTTTGTGACTCCTTCGGGGATTGAATCGATAAAGGCCAGTTCCCATTCGTTAGACTGTAAATCGGATGCCATGATCAGATCAATCACACCGGTGAGCTCCTGGGGCCACTCGATCTTCACCTCTTCGGAGGAATCTTTAGGGAATACAGTCAGGTGAATATTGGTTGCGGGAGCCCCGCTGGATGCAATAACTCCGCATAAAAATCCATATAGAACTACTGATCGCTTTTGCATAAGCTTGTGCCTGTTTTTTGAGTAAGAATTAAGGTTCATTTCCCTGTCGGGGAGGAGTGGAAATTATTAAAATTGAGTGGCTTGGTCAAGACTATATGGGATATGCTAAGTTTTAGATGTTCATGACCGTATTTAATTGTCATGAGGCGATGAATTTCCCAATCTTTATTATTTTTTGGTATAAAATATTTATATGTCAATCTATGGAAGTGATTTAAAAGTATGAAACAGATAAATAATTCACAAACTCGAATTAGATCGTCGGAAAACACACTTGCTACACAAGTGGGCCTCCAGGCGATTGATCCATCGAATCCCCGTGTTGTGGCAAACAACTATGGAGGCGGTTACAGAGGAAGAGGAGACGGACACGCTTCTGACGGGGTGAATATTCTTTCCATATTGCGTATTTTACTGCGCAGATGGGTTACCGTGTTGCTCGTCGTATTGTTGGGGGGGCTTGGTGGGATTCTCTATACCCAATTGGTCACTCCAATCTATCAAGCAAAAGCCGACCTCGAAATGAATGTTCGCCGCCCCAAAGTAATCAATAATGAAGCTGTTTTTGAGGATGCCAGCTTAGCGCGCGACACGGATGCGATCTTTAATACACGTTTCGCCAAGTTTAAATCACCTGCAATGGAACGTCTGGCTTCTCGTGAATATCTAGAGCGGTTTCCCCTCGGGGAAACATCCAATGGGAGTCCCTTGGTGGGTCTCTATACGCTAGCGACCAGCATTCGAGAGGAGGTATATTGGCTAAAAGATCCGAATGCTAATATTGTATCTGTTTCATATAAAAATGCAGATCCAAAGTTTGCGGCACAACTCGTGAATGTATTGAGCTATTGCGCGGGGATCCTGATGATGCAAGAAAATCAGGCCTTATCTGATGAAGCGGTAAAATGGTTAATCTCCCAAGTGCAGAATCAACGCATTTCACTGGAAGAGCTTGAGGGGCAATTAGTCGGAATCAGGAAGGAACTTCAATTGGATGCGCTACAACAACAGAAGGCTGCTTTGGGTAAGGTTTTGATCTCTGTTTCTGAAGAAAAAGAAATCCTCATAAGCCGATTGGAATCTCGAAGAACGATCTATGATTTTGTTTTAGAATTGAAAAACTCCGATCAGAATTTAGAAATGTTACCCACAGGATTGCCCAAGGAAGAGCAATTGCAGGAATTAATAAAAGGGTGGAGAATTACCCATGACCAATTGCTTCTCGTTGCGGATCGCTATAGAGAAATTCATCCCAAATATCGAAAGGCAGCGGAAAAGGAATCGCGTGCCCGAAATAGATTAAATCAGTTTATTGAACTCTCCTCAACGGCTGTAGAAAATGAGATTAAACTTTTAGACAAACAAGTGGCTCAGGTGGCTCAGCGTATTAAGACGATGAAGATGGAGGTTTTAAAGCTCGATGAACAAGTGCTCGTCGGCAGTCAAAGGCTCCAGCAAGTGGAGCGAAAGCGGGATGCGGCCGATAATGCTTATCAAGGGATGCTTCGCCGGATGGAAGAGGCGCGACTTTCCGCGGATGAAAATATGGCATATACCAAAATTATTCGTGATGCAGAGATTCCAAAATATCCGGTGAGTCCACGAAAAATGCGAGTACTTGTAGTTTCCCTTTTTCTGGGGCTATTGGCGGGTTGT
>JAOZSZ010000086.1:3272-6515 GCA_029939385.1 Pontiella sp.
TGTTGTTCATTAGCAATCCTCATCGAATTATGGACGGATAAGGTTTTCTCCATCAACGATCTCGATACGCTTGGTTTAAACGTATTGGGGATTATTCCTTCCCAAAGAAAAGTTAATTCACGGAACGAATTAGCCACCATTGGGTTGAAGGATAATTTTAATCATTTGGTCGAAATTTTTGCGGGGATTAATTTCTTAATGATTTCCGATAAATTTATCGACCAAACCAAAGTGTTGCTTTTCTGTAGCGTAATGCCGGGGGAAGGAAAGACCATTTCAGCCTGTAACCTTGCCATTAGCTCCGCTCTTAATGGTTCTCGTACACTTTTAATTGATGGTGATCTGCGGCGTCCGCAGTTGGCCAACATTTTTGACACAGATGAATCACACCCCTCGCTGCTCGAATGGCTGTCGAATGATAAAAATACAATGATGCATGAAGAATTAGTTTCTCAGGGGATCATCTCTAATTTAGATCTAATCACCAGTCGTCCGCTTAAAGAAATCAATCCAGCTGAACTGTTGGGACGGGGTCGATTAGCAGAATTAATCGAATGGGCGCGCGAGCATTATGATCGGATCATTATTGATTCCCCCCCGCTTGGACCCGTTGGCGATGCTCAGGTATTGGCCAATCTGGTTGATTCCGTGGTGATTGTTTCACGACAAGGCGTTACACGCCGCCGGGCGCTTAAATTTGCCCTCCATCGCTTTGATGAGATTGGAACCCCCGTATTTGGATGTATTGCTAATGATGTGAAGCATTCGCTTTCCGGCATGTTTGGAGGGGCTGATGGCTATGGTTACGCCTATGGATATAGCGGGAGCTATAAATCCTACGGGAGAGATTAAGGCCTAGCCAAAAATGAAAGTACCTTTTGAATTTTAATTCTTTATGAGGCAATTAAACGGAAGTACATAGTGAATATATAAGTTTAATGAACCATACGATATATAATTTTATTATCCCCAAAACGTCTGAATATTCCCTCGATACGCTAAGGAATGGGAAGTCATCCGACTTCTTGAGCCTGTATTGTCAAGGGGAGTTTACCTGGGCACTACAAACCTATTATGTTCTTAGACAACTGGGGGTGTCGCTGAAGCTATCGCATAGTTTGGATCCTACTGCGGTGAATATGGTGCATGGAAATTTGCTAAAAACATTACCCCGGCGGTCGGACTGCTATTGTGTATCCCTGCAGGCAGACTACCCCCATTTCCCGTTGGCGCAGTACCACATCGTCCAGAATCAGGATCAGGTTTCCGAAAAAAATGTATTTGTTCTTTGCTGGCCTCAGCTAGGACAACTTTCGCGGAATAGAGATCGAAAAACGGTAACTCGAATCGCCTATCAAGGGGCATTAGGTTTTACGGATCTCGACCAAGAACGCATCAACTTAGATCTAAAGAAGGAAGGGATTTCCTTTATCCTATTAGATGAAGAAAACTGGCAGAATCTTGCAGAGGTCGATATTTTAATTGGAATTCGGAGCTTCGGCACGCGGAAATATAAGCGGAAGCCCCCGAGCAAATTGGTTAATGCATGGCATGCTGGAATTCCATTTATTGGGGGTTGGGATTCGGCATATTCCCAGATTGGAACGCCGGGGGAGGATTATCTGCGGATCGCCTCTTATGAAGAAATGCTTAAACAAATTATTGAGCTGAAAAATAACCCTATTTTATATCAATGGATGGTGCATGCGGGCCACAAACGAGCAGAAGAATATACCTTTGATTCGATTGCTCAGATGTGGAAAAAACCAATGGAAGGTGAAATTATTCGTGATTTTATTGCATGGAAGAAAAGACCCAATAAGGCACTTCGATACGGGGTTAAACGAGCAGGCTATTTCCCGTCTGATGCGTTGAAATGGACAATCCGTAGACTCTATCGGATTCCAATACTTAAGCGATTACGAGACCTTTATTACGACCCAACCAAGTAATACGATTTTGCTGAGATGCAGGGCTATGGAAAATACACCTATTAATATTTATTTAGCGCCAGATGTGGATACAACGGGCTTCCCCGATGCATTATCCGAAAACTTTAGCATGTCTGTTGACTACAGAATAGAATCATCATGGATTTGCTATCTTATGCTGAAGAATGAGGGTTTTTTGGTTCAAATTTGCCGAGAATATCCTAAGCAAGGAATTCTTTTAATTCATAAGGCATTTAGAAAGAAATTCATCTGGAATCCCGATCTTTGTGTGGTCTCCATGCAGTGGGATTATAAACGTGATGATCGAGGTCAGATTCATTTGGTATCTAACGAATATAAGACCAAAACCTCGGCCCTAGGTTGGCTAGATCGAATCACATTTCCAGCGTTGCAATATTTTGTTCAGCTACCGATGCATCCGGTATTAATTCCCCGAAACCCGAAGCGCGGGAACCGTTTTGAAGTCGTGGCATTTATTGGTGCAGAAAAAAACTTAGATGTCGTATTCAGAATAAATGCATTCAAAGAAAAAGTGCTCCAGCTAGGGATGAAATTTATCATTGTGGATGATCCTGCAAAAATGACGGATTATTCTGAGATCGATGTTGTATTGGCTGTTCGAAAAATCGGGGAACAAGTTTCCCACAAACCGGCACAAAAACTGATTAATGCATGGCGAGCTGGGGTTCCGTCTTTGTTGGGTTGCGAAGTGGGGTATCGTGAACTGAAGCATAGCAATTTGGACTATTTAGAGGTGGATTCTGATCTGGATGTTTTGGCCGCTTTAAAGCGGCTTCGAGAGGATGTTGAGTTCCGGAATGCAATGATCGAGAATGGTTTGCGAAAAGCGAAATCATATACCATTGGCGAAGTACAGAGAATGTGGGCGGAATTGTTTCGGAACACGATTATCTCAGCTTATGGCGAATGGATGAATCGGCCACTTCTCTATCGTTTAGGTTTTCTTACGGTACGTAAGGTCAGAAATTTTTTACGGGTGGCTTTATCTTTTATCTGGCATCGCGTGTTAAGGATCGCTCCTAAATTATGAAGTTCTATTCAGATAGTAGCGCCCGCCGCATTGCAAAGAACGGGGTGTTCACCGCCGTTCGGTTCGCTGTATACACTCTGTCTGGCGTATTTTTTATTCCTTTTTTGGTGCGGCAGTATGGTTCAGGAACCTATGGCCTGATTGCGTTGGCTGGGTTCCTGACCCAATACGTTGGGCTGGTGTCTCGTTGTGTTGGAAACTCCGTTGCTCGTTTTCTAAATGTGGCATTGAATCGGGATG
>JAOZSZ010000278.1 GCA_029939385.1 Pontiella sp.
CACCGGCGACCACGCTGCCTGGGTGGATGCCGGATTTATTACGAAGTAATCGTTTTGGAGCAGGGTTTATGAGATTGAATCAGTGGGTGTTTTTAATCGTATTCTGGGGACTCTTTTCCTCGTTTTCGCATGCGGTTAAAAACCGTCTTTCCGATGAGGAGGAGGCCGAGGTTAGAGCGGGCGTCAGGGCCGGAAACTTTGAGGAGCTGTTCGAGAAGGTGCTTTCGGGAAAGGCCGATGAGCTGGCGAAACGAAAATGTTACTTTGCCTTCGAGCAAGTGCTATGGAAGGGCGTTCGGGGGGAGGCTTCGATTCCTTTCGACCGAGACCGGTTGGAGGATGTTCCGAAAGAAATCAGGAAAGCCCCGCAGGTGAAGGTGGGGCCAGAGCGTCCGTTCAATACGCTGGAAAAACCGCTACAAACCTTGCGGTTGATGTACGACTGCTATGCCGCTGCAACCCTCCCTGTAGAGAAGATTGAAAAGCACCCGAGTGCGGATGGATACCCGGGGAAAGTGGTAAAAAATGCACGCAGTAAGAAAGAGACCCTCAACATCAATATCGGGACCTTTGAGGACATCATCAGCACCGGTCTCTATGCCCCAGCCGGAAAGCCCATACGAATCACCGTGCCGCGCGGCGTGTTGACGAAGGAAGGAAGTCTGATTCAGATCGGCGACCTGAAACAGCGCACCAAGGTGCATAAGTTCACCCAGCTCCACCGGGCGCCATATATTGTTCGCCGCTACGACATCGATAGCACCCGGATCACGATCGTCTCGGCCTTCGGTGGCCTCATCTATATCCGCCCCAAACTCCCGGACAATATCCAGGTGAAGGAGAATGAATATGTATGTTCCGATGGAACGTTGCTCACCGACGAACCGCCGCCCGTGAAAAAGAAAATGGTCAAGGTCACGATCGAGGGGGCGGTGCGAGCACCATACTACCGCTATGGCGTAAACTCCTCCGGAAGAAAGCGTGTAGAGACCAGCAAATATCCCGCTCCGATCGGCGAGTTTGGGAGCGACCGTTTTATCTACACCATGCCCGCAAAGGACATCAAAGGAATCGACGACCTCGATGAAGTCATTGAAATCTGTAATGACATGTATGATGCACTCGGCGACCTGACCGGACGCCCCAATCCGCCTCCGCATACCTACCGCGCCTGCGTGGAACTGAATCTTAATGGAGGCGCTCTCTATGCCGGGCAGCCCCTAACGATGTCGCGGGCTTGGGTTGAGAACCTCGACAAGGAAGTCATTGGCTGGGGGCTCGCTCACGAGACCGGCCACATGCACCAGAAAAAGGCGTGGACCTATCAAAACGGAGTAGAAATCACCGTCAACATCATCGCCTACTACGCCATCGAAAAGTGTATTGAGAAGTGGGGAGATCGCGTTCCGGCCGATATGCGGATGAATGATAAATGGCGCGATTCCTCCACCAAAAATGGCTATCGCGCCCCGAAGATCAGCGTAGCTGGTTTAAAGCCAGCGGGCGTCAGCGCGAATTGCTGGCCTTCTACATCCACCTTTGGGAGGAGTTTGGCTGGGAGTCCTATAATACGCAATTAAGCTGAACAGTATTCTAACCACGGAATACACAGAACACACGGAACTGATTCGCCGTGTTTTTCTTCCGTGTATTCGGTGTATTCCGTGGTTCATACAATACGAATCAAGTTGATTCCGTATAAGCAGGTCTATCGCGAATACCGCATCATCCCCGCCGATGAATGGCCGGGTGGAGGAGGTCCGGCACGAGGAAAAAATGCGCAGGATATTGAACGCCAGCGTGCCGGTAAATTTCTCGAATTCTTTTCGATCGAAGTGGGTAAAGATCTCACGGCATATTTCGATGTCTGGGGCCACGAGATCGACGATAAATCCCGTACCCGCGTAAAACGTCTGGACTTGCCGGAGTGGCTTCCGGACCACGCATTCAATAACAACTTCTAAG
>JAOZSZ010000279.1 GCA_029939385.1 Pontiella sp.
CAACCCAACCATGCCCCCTTTGAGTTTGTTCACAAAAAGAATATAAGCGGAATGAATGTCGAGCTGGCGCAGTGGATCGCCGCCGACCTTGGCTTTAAAATCCGCCTCGAACCCGTACCGCTTAGCGAAGCCCTTGATCGGTTGCGTAGCGGCGAAGTGGATGCCATGACGAGCTTGTTCTACACGGACAACCGAGATTCTGAATTTAATTTTTCCACGACCCTCAAGCTTACACCAATGGCTATTTTCGTACGGAGTGACCGCGAAGATATTACCGATATCCACGATCTAGAAGGCCTACACATTGCCATTATGGGGTCGGGGCACGCACTGGAAATTCTCCAGCAACGCAACGTGACCTGCAAAATTAAATTTGTCCCCACTATAAAAGAATGTATCGATCTAGTGGAAAGAGGGAAGGTTGATGCGCTCGTGGGCAATGAACTTGTGACGCAACATTACATCTATGCCGCGGAATCAAGTCATCTTAAACTAGTCGGAGCCCCCCTCTTTACCGCTCGGCTCTGCATGGCGGTGCGGAAGGATAATGATCTCTTGTGTAATATCCTCAACAAAGGGATTGAGCATGCACAAAAAACAGGAACTCTTCGCAAAATCCAAGGGAAATGGCTGGGCTCAGAATATTCGAATCATCGGCCCCCGCTACGCTTCTATCTCTTCGGCGTGGGGATAGGACTGGGGATTATCGGTGGACTTGTTTATATGGTTTTTCTATGGAACCGAAAACTACAGCAGATCATTGAGAAGCGGACACAGCAACATATTGAGAGCGAAGAACGGTTGCGCCAGTTTTTCGAAAACTCACCCGATGCGGTATTTATTCTTAACCAAGAAGGCCAAATCATCGCAACCAACTTACGCGCTTGCACCTTCTTGAAGATGGAAAAATCAGACCTTCTTTCTAAAACTATTTATGACCTTGTGCCCCCTCTTTTCCACGATGAAGTGAAAGAGAATCTGCTCTTGTGGTTCGCAGGGGAACTCAAGCAATGTGAAGGCACCAGCGTGGCATCCGACGGGACCATCGCCCCCATTGAGATGACGGGGACCCTGCTCAAGCTTAATGAACAAAACGTATTACAACTTCACGCGCGCGATATCACCCTACGCAAAGAAGCCGAAGATAAAATTCATGCGGCTCGAGAAATTGCAGAGGATGCTCAAGAAATGGCTGAAAAATCTAGGGAAAGCGCAGAAAATGCAAGCCAAGCCAAAAGTGAATTTCTGGCCAACATGAGTCATGAAATCCGCACGCCACTCAATGGTATTGTGGGCATGGCTCAGCTTCTCGCCGATACCTCCTTAACCCCTGAACAGAAAAATTGTTCCGAAACCATTCTACAATCCACCACCGGCCTACTCAACATCATCAACCATGTGCTCGATATCTCTAAAATTGAAGCGGGGCAAATGGATGTCCGCAAATCAATCCTCGATCTACGAGAGATCTGCGCCAAGATCTTCTCTCTATTCCAACTCCAAGCGGAAAAAGGTGACGTTAAACTCACCTGCAGTTGCCGCGATAATGTTCCCGCGTATCTCATCGGCGATGAAGGATTAATCGAACAAATTCTGATCAACCTCGTCGGGAATGCGCTTAAATTCACCCATCATGGATCGGTGACCCTTAACATTGAATGCCCCAAAAAAGAGGATGATCTGGCTGAGCTCTATTTTCAAATTATTGATACGGGGATCGGAATTGATAAAGAACAAAAAGAACGGGTCTTTGAAAAGTTTACACAGGCCGATGGCTCTGCCAAGCGGATGTACGGAGGCACCGGCCTCGGGTTAGCGATCTGCCGACAACTGGTTGAGTTGATGGATGGTAAAATTGGCCTAATTAGCTCCAAAGGACACGGGGCAACCTTCTTCTTTAATCTAAAGCTACAGCCATCCATTCAACCGCCAGAAGCCAAGATTAATCATGGATTAAAAGAAA
>JAOZSZ010000280.1 GCA_029939385.1 Pontiella sp.
AGCCCCGCATCGCCCTCATGGAAATGACCGTGGTCGGCATAGGTTTTGCGAGCAGTTTCGTTGAGCGGCTTAATTCTAAGATGCATGGTATGTCCTTGTAGTTAATAATTTTTTCACTCATCCCGAAACGCTAGGCTATTTCGGGCAATGGCAATGGCCTTGTGATACTTCTCCATCAACACCTGCTTCGACGGTAGAATTGTAAAGTAATCCGCAACCTTGATGTTGCTTTTATGCAATTGCAACAACTCGACATGTTCGGGATTTTTACCCGCACAGAGAATCAATCCGATGGGAGGGCTCTCTCCCTCCACCGCTTCATGCTTTTCAAGCCAAGCGAGATAAAGTTCCATCTCCCCTTTATACGCAGCATCGAACTCACCTATCTTTAAATCGATCACAACGAGAGACTTCAAGCGACGATGATAAAACAACAGGTCGATATAATAGTCGCGATGATCGATCGTGATTCTCTTTTGCCGAGATAAAAAAGCAAAGTCAGTTCCCATCTCAACGATGAATCGTTGTAATTCAGCAATAATCGCCGATTCAAGATCCTTCTCCGAATAGGTATCCTTCAGATCAAGAAAGTCCAAGAAATAAGGGTCACGAAAAACAAGATCAGGAGACATTCGCCCCTCTTCACCCAGCATCTTGAGTTCGTTTTCAATCGTCAGATCAGGTTTTTTACTGATGGCAGTACGTTCATAAAGCATGGAGTTGATCCGCTCAGAAAGCGTTCGCGTACTCCACTTTTCCAATCGGCAAATTTCGATGTAAAACGAGCGTTTCAGGTCATCATCGATATAGATTAACGATTTTAGATGTGTCCAACTCAATTGTCTCCGCAGTGCGGAGACAATTGCTTTTTCTTGAAAAACTTCAGCAAAACGAAGGCAGTGCCGCAACTGTTTTGCACTCCACCCTCTGCCGTATTCTTCAACCAATTGTGAACTCAGTGCATTCACAACCTGCTTCCCATATTCCGCGCGCTGATCGTTTAACACCTCCGTATTGATCCGCCGACCGACCTTCCAGTAGAGCATCGTCATGGTCGAGTTCACCGCCACGGCCACCGCCTGCCGGCTTTGCTCAATCAGTGCCTTAACTTCGCCGAACAATTCAGGATCCGACACCCGTTCAATATGTTGGCTCTTGCTCATAGTAAAACCTCAGATTTGCATCCGTTTTCTTTTTGCATCCCACAAAATATTTCCTCATGTAGCCGAGTTCCTTGAACTCGTTTCCCCGGCATTCCCTCTTCTACGGCATAAAAGGCGGGGTGGGTTGCTTCTATTGAAAGATGGAAGTAGTCGGCGGTGTTGGTGGGGCAGGTGTTGGCAATATATTCCTGCGCGGTGGTGTAGCCATCGTGGTCAGGATCGAGTGCGCCAGCCGCTTCAAAGTCATGGGTAATCCCATTCGCCCGCAACCTTTCGGCGGCGGTTCGTCCGCTCACCGCAAAGAGCAGCTTGTTTTGCGTTTCAGCGAAAAACATTTGGGTGGCTTTATCGGATGGATCATAATCGCTACAAAGGAAAAATAGATCGCGCACCTTTTGGTAGAAGCGTTTTTCCGAGGCGCGGATATCGCGGATCTGCGCCAGCATTTCATCAAAATAATCGGGGCGGCCCTCCAGATTTTTCAGCCGCTCGTCATCCATGACAAAGCCTTTGACCATATATTCATGCAAATGGCGATTGGCCCACTGCCGGAACTGGGTGCCGCGGATACTACGCACCCGAAAACCAAGTGCCAGAATCATGGGAAGCGCATAATAGCGAACGGAATAATTTTTCCCGTCCGTGGCAGTTGTCAAGAAATCCTTTACAACTGAATTCTCAGCTAACTCCTTCTCTCCCAGTATGGTTATGATATGAGCACTGATATTTTGCTTCGAGGTGGCAAAAAGTTCGGCCATTTGATTTTGGCTCAACCAGACATCGCCATCGCGGGCATAG
>JAOZSZ010000281.1 GCA_029939385.1 Pontiella sp.
CATCACGGTAGAGCCGCCCATTGCTGGGCGCCCCCCGTACAGATCCCTGCGTGCGGTTTTCCCGCACAAGGCTCCTCGCTTTAAACTTTCGCTACTTCCGCATCAGTGCGGGTCGATTAAGCTACAAACCGTTTCCTACCTGGCGTCTCTTTTATGTAAGGACACGGCACTTTATACCGCTCCAACATATCGGTGAACTTTTGCCAAGTAAAGCTCCGCCGCTGGCTGCGACGATTGAGCCATTTATAAACCACGCGCTTCGTGTGTTCCCAGTATTCCCACAGGCTATTACTATTATGCGTGACGCCGTAATAGTTGTAGTGACCTCGTAGCTTCCGGATCAGGCTGGCCATCAACGGGCGTAGGCCTCGGTGACGCATTTTCTTGATCCAAGCGGTGAGATCCGTCATCGCCCGATTGAGCCGTTTCCGACTCGTTCGACGTTTGACCTGCGGCTTTAGATGCCGGTTGCGTCCCCATCGGAATTCAAAGCCCAGAAAATCAAACTTCTCTCCTTTGTGGATCTTCAACCGACTGAAACACAATAGACGCGTCTTGTCTGGAGCAAGCTCCAGTGATAAGCGGGTCATCCGTTGCGGTAGCTGTGCGCGATAGAACTGATCGGCATCCTTTTCAAATTGAAAGGCGCAGACAAAATCGTCTGCATACCGGATTATATGCGCTTCGCCTTCGCACTGCGGTTTCACCCGCTCCTCGAACCACTTATCCAATGTATAATGCAGATAAATATTTGCGAGAATGGGCGAAATAACTCCGCCCTGCGGGGTGCCCGTTGCCGGATGGATCACGGTATTGAGGTCTTCGAGCACACCGGCCTTCAACCACTTCCGTATGAGACCCACGAACGCACGGTCGTGCACTCGCTTTTCCAGCATTTTAAGCATCCACTCATGGTTTATATTATCAAAGAATCCTTTAATATCCGCCTCTACCACATACCCGATCGGACGAAATTGCAACAGGAAGGCAAGCTCCCCAGACGCTTCTTTCGCACTCCGCTCGGGACGATACCCAAAACTGAACCACGTGAAATCTTCCTCATAAATGGTTCCGAGAATCGTTTTCGCCGCATATTGCACCAGCTTGTCTTCGAGCACCGGCAAACCGAGCGGTCGGAACTTGTCCTCCCCCTTTGGAATGTAGAGCCGTTTGACCAGCCGCGCTTTATAGGCCTTACGCTTTAGACGATCAACGAGGTCATCCAAGTTCGCTTCAAGCTCTCGCTCGTAGTCCACCCAGAACGTTCCATCGACGCCCGGCGAAGCCTTGCGGTTGAGTTGGTAGAAACACCATCGCAGGAAATCCTTGTTGAGGAGCGTGTAAAGCCCCCCGAAACGGTGATCTTTATTGATCCGCGCTCTATTCGCTATGCCGGTAAGTACAGCATGTATATGTTGTTCGGGCTCTCTTTCCCGCATATATCTATTCCTCCGGCGCGTTTATCACGCCTATCCCTTTGCCGCCATGATTGGCAATCATGACCTGCGTGCGCGGCTCTCCCACGCTCAGACTACTATGAATAGGTCTGACTCCCACACCCTCATTTGCGCCTCTTCGCGTACGTCGATTTGCATACCCCGAAGGGAAAGATGTGGGCCTCCCACGTTTCGCATTTATCTCTATCCACATGCCACGCGCTTGGACTCCGGCAGTTGCTTTCACCTATTGCTCCGGCTTCATTTTAGCTCCCGATTTAATCACCGGAAACAGCCGCACTATTCGGATCGGCCTTAAGATCTTCGGGAACGTTCACGCCCTCGATCACTACATACCATACCTTATCTCGAAGCTGAATTGCTTTAGGGGAATGCGGTTCCCCTTGCGGCCTGCAGATTACCCTGTGTACGCTTAACCTTCTTTGTTCACTTGCTTTCGTAAGCTCCGCCGAAAGCTCAACACTCGGTACGCCATGAGGAGCTTAACTCATGACG
>JAOZSZ010000282.1 GCA_029939385.1 Pontiella sp.
ATAACGAATGTTGCCCCCGTGGTGGCGATCGCTGTTACTACCAATCAATCGCATTGTATCGTTCAATCTGAGGGAGAGGATTATACCTCGCTTATCCAACGTTTGGAGGAAATGCTTAGAGTCGACCGTGCTGCCGGGGAAACGTTGATTACGGGGGTATCTCTCGTGCTTGATTATGAGCGGCGCTTTGTGCGGATGGATCGAAATGTGGTGGTGATTGATGATCGAGGTCAATTAGAAACTGAATCGTTGATGGGGCGTTTTTCAGCGGATAATCAAGTGGAAATTATTGAAGCCCGCAAGGGGGTTAAAATCTTCAGCGAAGGGCGTAAGGCGATTGCTGAACGTGCAACTTATGCCTTTCAGAGTGGAGCTATTCGACTCGAGGGCAATGCTCAAATTTATGAGGGAGAAAATCATCTCTCCGGCGAGCAGATTAGATTTTGGATTAAGGGGAGCCGTAAAATGATTTGCGAACCGAATGCATTGTTGGAAATCTCTAGCACAGCGGGGTTGAATGTGGATGGAATTTCAACGGATGAAGGTGCTACAGAAATTCGGGCAAATCGACTGGTTTATGATGAGGATCAGGCGCGGGTGGAATTTGATGGAAACGTACGATTACGCGATCCGCAAGTGGCGATGAATTGTGAGAAAGTACGCCTTTATTTGAAGGAGAATAACGAAATTGATTGGATTGAAGCCCGGTTCGAGGTAATAATCCAATCAGATGGCAGGAAAGCGTTGGCGGATCGTGCAAGTTACTATGCTAATGAAGGTAAGTTTGTGTTGGATGGCGAGCCAAAGGTTAAGGTAGGAAAAAATATAATGACGGGTGACCGGATTACTTTTTGGCAGGAAACACGACGAATGGTTTGTGAACCTAATGCGCGTGTATTGCTCTATCCTGATGAAGAAATAAAGGCCAAATTCCTGCAGGATTTGAAGGACTAATAATGGCAGTAGAAGAAAAGTATTTAATTCAGACCAAAAAATTGGTGAAAGCATATAAGGGCCGAAAGGTAGTACGCGAGGTCGATATTAATGTTCGGCCGGGCGAAATTGTTGGACTGCTTGGCCCCAACGGTGCAGGAAAGACTACGAGTTTTTATATGATCGTTGGGCTTGTTCGCCCCACATCAGGAAAGGTTTTTTTTAACGGAAAAGATGTCTCCTCCGTCCCTATGTATAAACGTGCGCGCATGGGTATGGGGTACCTTTCGCAGGAAGCCTCCATTTTTCGTAAGCTGACCGTGCAGGAGAATGTGATGTCGATTCTTGAGACCCTTCCAATCTCCAGAAAAGAGCGTAAGACGCGTCTTAACTTCTTATTAGAGGAACTTAAGATTGGTCATTTGGCCAAGCAGCGAGCTTACACCCTTAGTGGGGGCGAGCGCCGGCGTTTGGAGATCACCCGCGCCTTGGTTACCAATCCCTCAATTATTCTACTTGATGAGCCTTTCAGTGGCGTCGATCCATTAGCAGTGAACGATGTGCAGGATATCGTCCGGAGTCTAAAGGCAAAGGGAATGGGGGTGCTGATTACCGATCATAATGTACGCGAAACGCTGGCCGTGGTTGATCGGGCTTATTTACTTTGCGAGGGCAAGGTGCTACGCGAAGGGAATCAAGAATTTTTAGTAAATGACGAGGTGAGTCGTGAGCTTTATCTGGGGCCACGGTTCAGTATGTAACCCAACCAAAGGAGCAATCATGCAAGTAAATATTACAGGAAGGCATGTAACTGTAACCGATAACATTAAAGCTCATATTAATGAAAAGCTCGAGCGATGCTTGGGGATGTTCTCGCGAATAGAAAATGTACATATGATTCTTGATATGGAGAAACACGATTATGTGGTCGAACTTGTTCTTCAGGCCGCAAACCATATTCGTATTAGTTCAACGGAGAAGTCAGAAAATATGTATGATGCAATCGATCGGTCGGTTGA
>JAOZSZ010000087.1 GCA_029939385.1 Pontiella sp.
ATCCCTATCATTGTCCCACAAGAAGAGGTTGTTGTATATTCTCACTGCGCCATCACGATGGATCACCAAGTCGATCGAAGCGCTCTAATCACAACCTCAGAGGGGGAAGAGGGAGAAGAAGAAATCATCGAGCCCGAAATTGATGGCATCGGCGATCTGGATGATCATGGTCGACGACGCAAAGGTAACGTGACCGGAATATGGGTAAGGATTGGAATCAAAGGACCTGATGGAGAAACCATCTGGCGTGAAATACTCCATCCATCCTCTCTCTCTCAAAAAGTTACCTGGGAATAAGTAGAGAACTTGACTTTATTTCAGAAGCCCACGTCCGCGCCTTAAATCCCCCGCCCAGAGGCTCTTATGGATTTAAATAAAGTCAAAACAGTTCTCGCTATTCACGCTCCTGTATACGTAATGTTTGCGCCGATTGGAAACAATCCTCCCGTTAGGGATGTAATTAAATAAATGACCCCTTTCTCATAAAAAATGGGGCATTGTGTAAAGAAAAGGTTGGAAACAACCCGTTTAGGAGTAAAGAAAGTTATGTCAGACCAACAAGAATCCGGCATCGTTAAATGGTTTAACGAGGAAAAAGGCTTCGGCTTCATCGCACGCGAAAGCGGAGAAGATGTATTCGTTCATTTCACTGCAATCAACATGGAAGGTCGTCGCACTCTGCTAGAAGGCCAAAATGTAAGTTTTGAAGTGACCGCAGGCCAAAAAGGGCCCCAAGCCGAAAACGTTACTGTTACAGGCTAAACAGCCCGCCGGGGTTACCGGCAAACTTTCTGAAGATTGGAGCGCAAATGCGTTTCCAATCTTTAGAAAAATCAACGCCCCATCTCCAAAGTAAAACCCTAAGAACGCTTTCGTTTTTGCTTACACCTCTTCAATAGTAAAAATTTAAAACTTATTTCTGAATAGATTCAAAATAAGTTAAAGCACGTATAATTCCATCCCGGAAAGACGTGCTATATCGAAACCCTAGTTCTTGTTGAAGATCAGTATTTCCCCCTCTAGCAAAAACGCCCTCAGGAGTATTAGACGTTCCCTTTACTTTCGGATGAAATCCGAGGATATCGGCCGCAATCTCCACAAACTCGACAAAACTTGTAAAGATGCCCGTAGAAAGATTAATGGCCGCCGCATTATCAATACGATCCATCGTATGAAGTACGCCCTCTATACAATCGTCGATGTGAATAAAGTCTCGCATCTGCAATCCCGTTCCCCAAACCCCAATTTCATCCGCTCCACGATTGGCTAAAACTCGTTTACAAATACTTGGAAATGGATAGGTATCGTCCTGATCTTCTCCATACCCTGAAAATGGACGATAGGTAACCGACTTTAATCCATGCTTTTCATAGGCCAACCGAGCGCAGTATTCATGCGTTAGCTTAGCCCAACCATAGGTCATATCCGGCATGCCTAATTGCTCATCAAATGAGATCATATCCTCTTTAAGCAACATATAGTGATCTGGACGTTGCAAATGAATGGGGTAAGCAGCACTCGAACTAAAAACTATCGTCTTCGCAGGCTTAGCCTTCACGGCCCACTGCCAATATTCCGCATCGATCGACAGATCATCAGCTACGGCTAATGGATTATTCTCGATCATTGCCCGCCCCCCGACCATGGCCGCTAGATGAAAGGCATAATCAAAATCCGTATCCTGAATACGTTTAAACCACGAACGACAATCCTCTGGGTAAAAATGGAAGGTATTGTATTCCAAGGGCTGAAAAAGGGGCCAATCCTCTGGGCGGATTGCGCCACTCAGCGGCTCCATCACATCCACGCAATACACCTCGTGCCCATCAGGCAACAAACGTTGAATCAAATGACGCCCCACAAAGCCGCATCCCCCTGTAACCAAAACCTTACTCATTCCAATCCTCCGATCTGTTTTAAGCTATAAATTCCACCCCATTCATTTTCAACCGTTTTCTCGAACCGCGGAAACATCGTTGCTCCGATTTTCTGCATTTGCTCATACAGGATGGGATTACGCGTTTGCATAGATTCTAAGGGCTCAAAAAGATTAGATAAAGCGTACACCCTTCCCTGCACATCCCCAAGCTTAGCTTCGATATCGTCAACTGAAGCAACATGAGTACTCATAATTTCTGCTTCTGAAAAATAATTAAGATAAAAAATCATAACCGGCTCATAGCTCGTTAGAATCAAATCATTCGACGTACTATTTTCCACCAACCATTGTCCCTTCGCCCGATGATAATCCGAAGAGGCCGGAAGAACCGGTAATAATCCAGCGATTAGATTATGAACAAAAAGCAGCACAATCAAAGCCGCAACAACACGTCCTTGAAGAAATGGAGCCAGCACCAGCCAAAATGGAATCAGCGCCATAATCCATAGCTCTGGACTCCCGGATTCTGTTCGCAACACGGCCACCGCATAGAGGAATAACCAAACGAGTGATGCGATCCACAGGGGTGTTAAGCCTCTCCGCTTCAAGGCGGCCTTACGGTAAAGCACCCCTCGGATTCCCAATGCCAAACTTCCTGCTCCAAGCAGAATAAAGGATGCTCCTCCCATCCACTTAATCCAACGGGGCATTTGTTTCGCCATATAAAACTCTTCACCCAACATACGAGATGGAAAGAACTGGATGAGCAGCTCACGAAAGCCCTCAAAACCAAATAGGAAGTTCCCTGAAACCACGCACTGCCCAAAAGCAATCCCGCCGCGCAAGAAATTCGAAAACCCCATACCTGCCTCCGCCGCATGATGCTGTGCGCCTAACTCGCCCCAATCCAAATATGAGGAAGCCATCACATAGCCCACCAACACCAGCACGCCCACGGCCCCTCCATGGATCAGGGCCTTTTTCCACTCCTTAGAAAGGAGGTAATAGAACGGAATAATCAGAAGCAATGGAATCAGATTAAGCAAATGCACCAGCACGCCCAACGCCGATACCCCCATACACAACACCCATCTACCCCTAACCGCCAGACACCAAGCACCCAGCACTAAAATACTAGCCAGAATATAGGTCTCCGCTTCATTCGCGTAACGCCAAAAGCCGTAACTGAAGGCGAAAAGCAAGGCAATAGGCACTGGGTAATAGGCATTAGTGGATGAATGTTGGTTGTAGCCGGGCTCGATGATCCCAGAATGCTCTGGGCAGGCGGGACGCCTGCGGTACGACACCAACTTCCAAAACAACAGAACACAACCCATCGCAAGCAAGCGATTGATAAAAATCATGAAAGGGAAAGCCCGACCAGAATAACCGACCACCTGAGCGGCACGATAAGCGGCTCCAAACATTGGAAGGGCCAGCAGACGGTTCACTCCGACCTGATCGGCAAAGGTTCCCTGCTCTACTACTTTGGCAAATTGATAAACATCCTCTGCTTCAGAATGATTAGCCGGCGCCGTGAGGGCGTAGATCGACCAGATGATTGAGAACAACAACGCTGGAATAATGTATTTTTTCATCGCCATCTACATGTATGGGAGTATTTGAGTAAGGGAGTTTGGGAGTGAGAATATAAGCGCGCATGCAAGGGTATGACTCCCATATCCATCTACTCCCACACCTCCAATCACCGACACCATTTACCTGCTCCGTCAATCATCGTCACAAGTTGAGCAATGATTCGTTCGTATCGCTGATCAAAGACTTCATATGCAGCTTGATTCATAAATTTAGCTTTTAAAGAAAAGTCCAGCCAGCATTGCATTTCTGCGGCTTCTGTTTCCGAGTCGCTCAACTTAGCCACAAAGGCCGCCTTATAGCGACGTTTTCTCCATGCCTCGGAAATATTAGCCGGCACTGAACGCGAAGCACGCCGCATTTGATCCGCCAGTACATACCGCTCCTCGGAGGGAAGGCTTTTAGCAAACTCATGAATTTCCAGCGATAAGGTCAATGACTCTTGATACACATTTAAATCCCGAAAGCTCTTAGCAAACTCACCCATCGTCTTTTACTCCATTTTCAGTGTGAAAGTAATTGTGTATTAGAGTAAGGGAGTCACTCCCATACCCCCACACACCCATACTTCCCATCTTCCGTCTTCCGTCCTCAACTACCCTGCAAAGCGGAACGCTTGCGAAGGCCTCGCGCACGAATGACCTGTTTAAAGGTTTGAAACACAAACCGTGGATTTCCGATGATGTAACGACGCCAGAGACGCTTAGGTTCAACCCAAAGGCGAAAGAGCCACTCCAACCCATTCTTCATCATCCAACGCGGAGCTTGCCGAACATGCCCCGCGTGAAAGTTAAAGGCTGCACCAACAGCAAGGATGGCAGAGCAGTCCAAACGTGGCCGAAACTCAGCCACCCAATAATCCTGTTTTGGTGTTCCCAGTCCGCACCAGACCATATCTGGATGGGTCGCATTGATTTGCTCAGATACTTTATCTTTTTCTTCGGCCGTCAATGGCCGGAACGGCGGCGAATACATCCCCGCAATTTTTAGTGCAGGGAATTTCTTCAGCAAATTAGTACGTAGCTGATCAAGCACTTCATCGGTGGCACCATAAAAATAGTGAGAGTAGCCTTTTTTCTCACTAAGCGCACACAGCTCCAACATAAGATCAGGGCCATAAACCCGAGAGGCGTCTGAAAAACCAAAGCGCCTAGCCAACCAAACCAGCGGCATCCCATCGGTAGTGGCCATCCCGGCTTCGGCAACGATCTTTGCCATATCCGGCCGATCGTAACACTGCACCACAGTATCCGCCGTGCAAATGTTCACATAGTGCTTCTGTTTCGTCTCAATCCAGTTCGCCACACGATCACGAGCACTTTTCAAGGTCATAGCCGACAGCGACACCACGCCTGCCGGAAAGCGTGAATATCCCTCGGCATCCACAAACGGCTCAATCGGTCGATCATGTCCAAACATAGGAAATTTTTTGAGGTGGAAAATCTGAATAAAGCACTTAAATACAAACATTGGATTATCCGGCAGATATCGTTTCCACAGACGGGGTTGTTTGATGCCTCGGTGTAGCCATTGGAGTCCAGAATATTTAATCCAATCCGGAGCATCCTTTTCCACTCCAGCATTCACATCAAAGGCATAGCCGACCGGGCAGATGATTTTACAGTTTAGTCGGTCGCGGATCTGATCCATAAAATAAAGTTGTCGAGGCGTACTGATACCAATCCAAAAGATATCCGTATTCGAGGCATTGACCTCCCGCACCAACTCATCCTCTTCCTCCTGCGTCAAGGGCCGGAACGGAGGACAGCAAATTCCAGAAATTTCTATCTTCGGATGTTTTTCTTCTAGCACCTCTTTCAGCTTCTCTACAATACCCGGAGCCGCTCCCCAGAAATAATGACGCCACCCCTTGTCTTCGCCATAAGCGCAAGCATCGCGCAACAAGTCCGGACCATAAACACGTTCGACACTCCGATAGCCAAACAGCTTCCCCAACCAAACCAACGGCATACCATCAGGGGTATTGAGTACCGACTCATTAAGAATACGTTGAAGTTTTTGCTTTCGGCGCGATTCAACAATCCCCGCCACCCCCATAGCCGTCGTCATCGCCGGGAGACGAGTCTTTAGACCCGATGATAGACGGAGTATTTTTGATTTCCGATTTCCGATTTCCGATTTATGGGTCTGCGACGCACCTAGTGCCTGATGCCTAGTGCCTAGTGCCTGACTGCCTTCTATAATCTCCTCGAAGAGATCAAGGCAGTCCCCCATATTTACCGCATCAATTCCCACGCCCAACACATTAAACCGGCGGTCTTCAAGTGACTTCTTACGCGTCACATAAACCAGATTAGATAATGCAAAGATGCAGACTCCCATCGTTGACCCAATCAGGCTTTCCATAAAATCAACAAAGGAAACCGATCGAGTCGGAGAGAGCACCTGAAATAATTCCGTCTGTAACGACCAAAATAATCCCGCCAGACAGAGCAAGAAAACTCGCCCCCCATAACTCCATCGATTAGACGGATCGATCGGGAAAAGAAAACAAACCCCTAATACAAATCCAAACAAAGCAAACAATCCAATTTGCCCCGCACGGTGGATATCAAAGCGAGAGAGACTCTCCGCATACTGCATCAAGTGTTCATGGAGATTAAATTCTTTAAAAACATCTTTTCCATAAACAGTTTTCCACGCCGCATCAAAATCCGTTACCACCGATTTTGAAGCTCGCGGAGGATATTGACTCATCGTTTCTTTAGGCAACAAGGTTCCTGCTAAAATAATAATCGCGAGTGCCACGACGGCCCAACCACCGATCCGATTCAAAATATTCAACTGCAACACATAGCCCAATACCGTAAACACCCCCACTACGCAGAGAACGATACTAAGTGTTTGGGGTAAGACAAAATCACCCGCCACTTGCATGACATGAATAAATAAAAACAGGGCAATACTTCCAAGAACTGGAAAAATCCATTT
>JAOZSZ010000088.1 GCA_029939385.1 Pontiella sp.
TCTGAAAGCCAGCGACGTCTGTGGGACAAAGATGGGGATTAACGGTAATTAAAAGGGTAACGTTGCCCCGATATTGGAGAAGGAGAAAAGGTGAAATATTTTTCCAGAAGTTTTCAACAAATTCTCAGGGTGCTTGTTTTCTGCTCTCTATTTTTTGCTTTTACGCCATCGGTGCGGGCGGAGTCCTATTTTGTGGATCCGGCGCTTCCTCTGTACCAAATGAGTGCCCAGCAAAAGGAGATGGTGTCTCAGTTAAAACTTTTTGACCGCACCTATCAGCGTTTAATCGATGAGGCAATATCGGTTCCGTCCATCTGGCACTATTTGGCCGAGGATGTATTTGGGTCGTATCGTGCTATGTCGTGTGAGGGGGATGCCCAGGGCGATGCACCCTTTATTTTGCGCGGTATGTTGGCTAGTGGCATTTGCCATCTCTATGAAGCCCAATCACTGATGGAAAAGGGGCCGCATTTTCAGTCTCAGGCGCTGATGGCTTATGATGCGGGACTGGAAACCCTCGAAAAAGTAATTCGGATCGGTAAAAAAAATCCCAACATAAGCTATCTGCCGAATTATTCGACGGCCTTGCGAACGAATGCCGAGAGGGATGCTTTTTTTATGCATCCTCTTGCGGGGTACGAAACGATTTTAGTGGGGGTGACTGAGTTTCCGTTAGCATCGGAGGCTATTTTTACCCGGGAGCTCATCACTAATGTTTCGTTACAAAAGAGTCTTTTCTATCCCTTTATCGCTTTGACCGACTATCAGGAATATTGCCGGAATTGGTATCAAACCTGTTCTTCTGAGGAGATGTTCATTCGAACTCGGAACACGAGCTTTAAGCAGGGATCAACCGATGCCACCGCGCGGTTTTTCCTCAGTGAATTCTGTCCGTGGGGGCTAGGGGTGTATCGAACCCTTCGGGACGCAGGCCTTACCCGCGGGATGGATTGGCGTATTCTCCGCCCGTTTGCGGGGGAACACCCGCAGATCATGAGCGAGCTGTCGATCACCAAGCCCTTTCAGATCCCTAACCATATTCTTGGTGAATTTAATCAAATTATTGGCGATGGAACGGCGGGCTTTCTGGATTTAAAAAGAGGGAATCCCGTTCAGTGGGCTTGGGTTAGCCAGCCCGCGACCTACACCATCAAGTATATTTCACCGATGGTACATGAACGGGTTCGAACCGATGATCAATTTTCTGAGGCGATGGGGATCGTCAAGTTTGTATTTGGTGGCCCGGTTGATTTTGCGCAGGACTATGTGTTTGGTGAAATGGATAAACAGATGAATCGCTGGTTTGGCTCTGATAGCCAGACCTACTATGCCTCATGGCTTTTGTATCATGGCAATGATAAGGGGTTCATTACCGAGGAATTTATCAAAGAGGGTAAATCTCCTGGCACGACCCTGTTCAAGAAAACTGCGGGAGCCGCCTTTGTCGCTCTGGAAGAGAAGATGGTGGCGGATATGTATGAGGGGATTGATCCCAGAAAGGTGTCGCTAGGCACAGGGTATAATGGCCAGCCGATTCCGGCGATTATGTTTCGAGGAGATGTTCTAGGATTCCAAAAGATTCCTGCTCAGGAGTATGCGCGTACCCTTCAGTCGGTTCGGCACTTTCTTTTAAATCCTGCAGCAATCACTCGAAAATCTCCCGGTTTGCCGTATGACCTGAGTAAAAACGAAGGATTGGGGGCATTGAGAAAGAATACGTATTTAAAAGAGCAGTGGGCCAATGATCCCAACCAAAAAGAGTTGATTCGTAAAAATGCGTGGGAGCAATTGCCTGAGCCCTTTGGTGTGCGAGATTATGTTAATGACTTTTCCCCAGCATATCAGGGTTTTAATATTGAACTGCCGAAAAAGGAATTTGAGAAGTGGATCGAAAAGTTACCGAAAAGGGGGCGCATCGAAAAGAAGATGCTCTACGTCCAGCTTTGGCAGAAGGGGCTAGAGACAGAAGATCGGATACTGATTAATGAGCGCATCAATGACTCTGTATTCCAGTTGATCGTCTATAATATGCACAGCCCCGAGGGGTACAATTCGTATCAGGGTAGAAACACAACAGAAAATAGACTTCGCGGTATGAAGGGTGCGCAAGGGGCTCCTGAAGCTTTTCGTTACTTTGGCCGTAGTGATCATCGTGGGTTGCCCGTGGCCAATCTTGCGTTGGAATTGACCAACCGTCTTCAAACCCGCTATCGGCTGGTGATCACGCAGGGGAAAGATGGGATGAAACTGGCGGAATATCCCCTCGTTATTGCCCGCGGCCGCGGTAAGGACGTCGTGCCTGTTACAGGAAAGCTAACCTCATTGGATGATGGCGGCGTGTTGTTAAAGGTGAATCTGGCTCGTTCGGGCGATTGCATGACCCCTATCCCCATCAAGCCGGTTTATACCGACATTATGTTGCCGCACTTTATTCTTGCTGCTAATAGCCTTGAGGGCAAAAACGAGACGGATGACGCAGGAGTCTTACACCATATTCAGAATCAAAGAAGGGGGTATGATGAGGTGATTTTGGGCGGAACTCTTCGTGGCTTCCCGCTGAAAACAGGATACCACAAGATTACGGTGAGCGTAGCGGATCGGCAATTTTTTATGTGGGCGCATGTTCGGCATCCCTATATGCCCGCAAACATTGTATGTGACTTTGTGGTTCCGCCTGGGAAGCATGAGGTGGTTGTCACTTGCCCCGGGGTGCAACCCTATCGATTCACCGTATCGCGTCCCGTTCCTGCTCTCTCTTCGGAAAAGCTGGAGCAGGCCTTCCAGTCCTACCAGCGGACATTGGCCGAATATCGTAAAGAGCCTACCCAGAGTCATGCAGGGTCTGTTGCTCGCCGTTCGGCGGATGTGGCCAAATATTTCTATTATTGCGGGCGGGAGAAGGAGGCGCATCAATATTATTTGCAAGCAAGGGAGCTGGGATTGAAGAATACGTATGGGTGGTCTCCTCAAGATTTATGCTTCCAAGCGGGGGATCGGGATACGCTGTTGCAAGCGAGTCTTGAGGATATTGCGGATGGCTATGCCGGCTATGATGTTCGGAAGGCCTACGCAGAGCATGGTCGAGGGCATAAGGAGGTAAAACAAAAAGCGAGGGATGCTGCGCGGGCTTACAGCGAGTTAATCCGTCGGTGGATTGCTTTAGGCGGGAATGCCGATGTGGCTCGTCAACTCACCCGGCGGATGCTGGAATGTTGGTCTATGGCTGGTTTTGATCCTGAGGATGAAGATGACTTTCCTCCGTCGTATACCGGTGGAATTGGGTTGAGTTTTGGTCCGGGTGAATGAGGGAGGTGTCGGTGATATTTAAAAGATTATTGTATGTATTTCTTCTAATTGTTGTATTCCGTGCGGTTACAAGGTCTTCGTTTGGGCAGATGAATAATCCACTTCCGGTGCTGGAGTTTATTGTGCCAAAGCCGGGGCAGACATATGAGGGGGCTATTCGCTTTAAGGCGACTTTTAAAAATATGACGAATCGCACCTGTAAGGTGCGAATGGCGGATGTTGATATGATTCATCACCATATACTTGGGGCGGATGAAAAAAAACCTGCGTCGCAACGCGTAACGATGTGGCTGGAGGACAAATATTTCCCCTGTTCTCCGGGGGCACATTCGCTGGAGCTGATCGTTACTCTGAAGGATGATCCCGATACGGTTCTGCTGAAACAAAGAATTCACTTTACGATCAAAAAACCCCCGAGTTTGGATCGTGCTCTTGCCGAGGCAGAACGTTCGAGTTATATCTGTTACGGTTCAGCGTTTGAGGGCGCAGAGCGTCGATATGCTGAGCTGGCAAACCATTTTTCATCGACCGATCCCGCAGCTCGAAGGGTGCTGGAATGGCAGGCCGATAAGTTGTTTGAGGAGCGTATCCGCTATGCGCTTAGTGGAATAAGCGGATTGTCCTCCATCGCGTGGCGTTATGCGGAAGCATTGGATCCTGATCGCGCGCTGGGGATATTGGAAACCGCGAGGCGTGTCTTTGAGGAAGATTTCTCGTTGCTGGCTGTTCATCCTGTGAAAGGCACTATTCCGTATTATGATGCGAACCCATTTTATAATCCTTCCTGCTTCAAAGAAATCGCGGATTTATATGCCCGATATGGCCATTTGGATAAGGCTTTGGCTTGGTGTGATAAAGAAGAGGTCTTTTTTCGTAAGGTGGCAGAGAAGGCGAAGAGCATGGATGATCGGCGAGGAGCATTTTATACGCTCAGTCGATTGTATGACCGCTCCGCATTATACCATCTTCTTCTGGCTGATGATGAACAGGCCTGGGAGAATCATCGGTCGCAATCCCGTGTTTTTCGCCAAAAGGCAGAGGCTCTAATTTCGTCCGAATAACAGACTTATTTCAAAAGGAGTAATCGATATGATCAGGATAATAATTTCCTCACGGCTTGCTTGGCTGCTACTCATGCTAGTTTGCCTTCCCGCTTTTTCAGAGCCGATTTCCGGCGTGGTGTTTGGTGTTGCGGCGGAAGAGATTGAGATTTTGGTTTCCAGCGGAAAAATGCCAACTGCGGGCATGGTGGTTGAGGTTTTTGAATCGTCCGATGGAGCGGAGGAGATATCCGTTGGAACATGGAGTGTTACGCGCTTGGAGTTCAATACGGTTTTTGCTTCTCCGGTTCATGTTTCGGGGACGCCCCAGCTTGGACAGGCCGCACGTATTGGAAATCCCAAGCCGGTAGAGACGCCCGTTCCCGTGGCGCCGCCGACGGTGGCCATAGCTCCGATTGCGGCGGCTCCGGTTGTGCATCAATCGAAACTCAAGCCTCCTTCCGAGGTTCAGACCCCTTTAAAAACAGTGGAAGCTCTTTCGGCGGCCGACCAAAAATTGATGAATGATTTGGTATCGGGCGATCCAATTCGGATTCGCACAGCGGCTAAATATCTCTACCGCGGACGGTATGAAAACTCGCTGGTTATGGATAAGGCCGCCGAGGTGCTGAACAGCAGTTATAACAACTCCAGCAGGGATCCTATGCATGTGGATGCTATGGCCTGGATTTGCAAGGCACTGTGGGTCTCGAAAGAGACTCGCCACATACCTCTGTTGCGCGAGGTGGGGCGGGAGGCTAAGTCGAGTAAACTTCGTAGCTATGCTCGCAAATACCATGCCGCTCTTGTCCGGGATACCTAATATCAGGGGTTTAATCAAAACGGCAGTGTCGCCCCAACGAACACCTTAACGGAGTTGAGCGGGACGTTGGGGTCGGCCATCCCGAGGTTGGAGATGTGGTGATAGCGGATCTCCAGATTGACCGGATGCTGCTCGGCCACGTTGAACCGCAGGCCGCACCCCATTTGATAGTTTCCGCAGAGGTCGGAACCGACTCCTTCGATATCGGCCAAGATATATTGCGGGCCACCACCAATCAGGAAGTAGGGATTGCCGACCGGGGTTTCGGGAAAGATCCAGGCAAAGAGAAAATTCAGGCCCACCATGCCAAAGTCGTTCGAATCCATATTGTCGCTATCGGATAGGATGATTGAGACGGGGGCTTCAATCCAGAATTCGCGATTTCCTCGTAACCAGCCCTCTTCTTTCTCTTTAAAAACACGCGCGTGCCGCCACAGGACATCAAGGGTTCGTACCTCTTGGTCGGTCTCCCCAAAGCCCTTGATGGAGGAACCCCCGCCGAGCAGAAGTTGGTTGTAATGGTTACGGGTCGATTTAGCAAAAATGTCCGACGTAGCGAACAGAGCGAAAAGCAGGATGTAGATTGATATTTTCACAGGTAGTTATCTTTCTTTCCGATTGTCATAAATGAAGCCTCCATAGTACTGTCTATATTTATAAGTGGAAGGGTTTTTGAAAAGTTTGAAATAAGGGGTCGGATGCAGAGAGAAAAGATAGCTAAACTCGTTAACGAGGTATTTTTAGAGGACTTTGAAATGGAGCCGTCGCAACTGGTTCCTGAAGCCCATTTATTTACAGAGCTCGGGCTCGACAGTCTCGATGTGGTGGATCTGGTAGTGGCGCTCCAGAAAAAGTTCGATGTTTCGATTCGCGACGACGAGCGCATTCGCGATATCCGTACGTTGGGCGATCTCTATAGCCTCATCGAAGCCATTAACGGTGAGCTAACCTCGGAGTAGCGGAACCGGAATGCTGTTTCGCCTCCAGACCATCTTGTTGAACCTAACATTCTACTCCTTCTTTTTTATCGTTGTGGCATTACTGGTTCCCGTGTTGCTCCTGATTGGGCTGGTGAAGGCTCCGTTTCTTTCTCCCCGAAAAAATATGGAGAGCTTGCGAGTCCTGATCCGGATTTATGGCCGCTCCATGGTGTTTTTGGGTTGGCCATTCATCCGGGTGCGGCTGGAAAAGGACGCGGGCGATCCGCCCAAGGCCTGCATCTATGTCAGCAACCATCGTGCAACATCGG
>JAOZSZ010000283.1 GCA_029939385.1 Pontiella sp.
ACCCGCCGACCGTTAAAGCCGTTGGAACCTATCCCGAAGAAATCTTCGCCGGATGGGAAGCCGTGAAAAACAAAGTCGGGGCCGACGAAATGAAAAACATTCCGTTTGGTGCCGTCGCAATGTATGGCTACGCCGACAAGCTGGCTTGCGGGCTTCAGCAGTTCATGGCCGGTGCGCGTAAGTTCAATCTATCGGAGATTGCACGCGACGACCTCATGGCCGCCAACCGCGAAACCGCCGCCGAAACCGGCATCGCCTACATGACCGATTCCCTAAACGATAAAGCCGTAGAAATTATGAAAGGCAACTTCTAAGAGAAACGGTTGACTGGATAAAAGGCTCCGGTGCATTTGCGCCGGAGCCTTTTTTTGAGGAACCTATCTTAGCCCAAGTTTCTCATTAAAGACCTAAATAACTTATAAAATGGCCTTTTTTTGGCCTTTTCCCCGGACTCGTCTTCTGTAAGTCGTTGATTACCAACGGTCGCATTTCTGGGAGGGTGCGATGTAGTGCCTAATTCGTTCTGGGCCATCTTGTTTTTATTATTTTCCGTGTTATGATGTGCGGATGTATTTCAGAACCAAAACAATTAAAAACACGCCGCTTGTTCAACTTGTTGAATCTTTTCGCAACGCCGAGGGGCAACCGCGCCAGCGCGTGGTGGTGTCGCTGGGCGATGCGCAAGTTCCCGCAGCGGAGCAGAAATCGATTTCGCGCGCTGTCGAGGCACGCTTGCGTGGTGAATCAGGCTTGTTCGAGGAGGGGCTTTCTGAGGAAGGCGCAGCCTGGGTGACGCGCATCGTGAAACTCGCTGAGCGCTCGAAGGCCGCTCGCCCTGCGAATAAGAAAGCAACGCTTGATGGTGTGCTGGTCGATCAGATTGAAACGGAAAATGTGGTTAGTTTCGGTGCAGAACTCGTTGCGCTGGAGGCATGGAACGAACTGGGGCTTACTTCGGTTCTCGAAGATGCTGGCATGCCGAAGAAGCAGATTTCGACGGCACAATTAATGGTCGCGAACCGGCTGATCGAGCCGTTGAGCGAGTGGGCACTGATTGATTGGGCGGAGCGCACGGCGCTGCCGGAGATGCTAGATCTGCGTATAACCAAAACCACGAAGGATCGGCTCTATCGTACGAGCGACAAGCTTCTTACGCATCGCAAACTGATCGAGAAGAAGCTACGGGACCACGAGCAGACGCTCTTTTCATCCCGCCGAAAGCTGGTGCTTTATGATGTGACCAACACCCATTTTGAAGGACTCTGCGAGAGCAATCCCAAGGCGAAGCACGGCAAAAATAAGCAGAAGCGTAACGACTGCCGACAAGTCGCCGTAGGCATGGCCTTTGATGAACAGGGCAATGCGCTCGCCCATGAAGTTTTTGCGGGAGACATGGCCGACACCTCCACGCTTTCCCATATCCTTTCCCGGCTCGACCAGCTTGAGGTCGGCGAAAAGCCCGTGGTTGTTCTCGATGCCGGCTTCGCATCAGAAGGCAACCTCGCCCTGCTCAAGGAGCGCGGCTATGCCTACCTCATCAATGTCACGCGGGGCAGTCGGACGAAATATGCCGCCGACTTTGCCGCCGAGGATTTCGTCCCGATCCCCGGCCGAACACCCGACCAACAAGTCGAAGTCAAAACCATCGTCGACCCCGAGGATCCGCAACAGAACCTCATCCTCTGCCGCAGCCAACAACGCCGCCTCAAAGAAGTTGCCATGATCTCCAGTGCCGAAGCCCGATTCCTCGCCGATGCCAACGCTCTCCGCGAACGCATCGAAAAAGGACGGCTCAAAAAACCGCATCTCATCGATCAAAAAATCGGCCGTCTCCAAAAGAAACATCCCCGCGTAAACCGCTTCTACACCCTCGAACGGCAAGACGCGGGACTCAACATCCAACGCAAAGATGAAAAGATGGAAGAAGCCCTCGAACT
>JAOZSZ010000284.1 GCA_029939385.1 Pontiella sp.
ACGCCGGGCACTTCGTTGGCAAGGAATTCGGCGTTGCGGAACGAGACGAGGGGCCAGACACCGGCTACCACCGGAATCGTGCCGCCTTTCGCCGCCGCCTCATCTATGAAGCGCAGCAACGCATCGGGATCGAAGACCGGTTGGGTGATGGCATATTCCGCCCCGGCGTTAATCTTGTTCATATAGTGCTGCAACTCGCGTTCGGGTTCGACCGCGCACGGATTGGCCCCGATGCCGATCAGAATTCCGGTCGGTGGGTTAATTGGGTTTCCGCCCACGTCCACTCCATGGTTGAGGTTGTTCACCACCTGCGTCAGCCCCACGGCATCGACGTCGAAGACGGGGGTGGAATCCGGGTAGTCACCGAGTTTGGGCGGATCGCCCGTGATGATGAGATAGTTTCGCAGGCCGCCGGCATAGCTGCCGAGTAGGTCGGACTGCATCCCAATCAGATTGCGATCGCGGCAGCAATAGTGCAACACGGTTTCGATGCCGATCTCGCGTTCAATCGCAAGCGCGGCAACCATCGGCGAAATACGTGCGCTGGCGCGGGGGCCGTCGGGAATATTGATCGCGTCGACCCCAGCTTCTTTACAGATCTGGCATTTGTCGAGCATCGGCTGAAGATCGATGGAACGGGGTGGGGTGATCTCCACGCTGGTTACCTTTTCACCGCGCGCAAGTTTGGCTGCAAAGTCGCATTTTTCCGCCATGGGGATCACCTTGACCTTGGGCGTTTCCTCTTCGACAAGCCGGGCAATGGCCACATGTTGTTTCACGCCGGTCATCACCTTCACGCTTTTGGCCATTTCAGCGATATCGGCAGGGGTGGTGCCGCAGCATCCACCGACGCCGCGCACGCCGAGTTCGATCATGCGCTTGGCATATTCGGTGAAATATTCAGGGGAGGCCATGTAGATCATACGGCCATCCACCTCCTGCGGTAGTCCGGCGTTAGCCATCACTACTAAGGGCTTGGTGGTGTGCGGTAGGGCTCGTTCGGCGTTGCTATAGGCCGCCGCAGGCCCCACTCCACAGTTTAGACCAATCCCATCAATGTGGACGTTATTTTCCAGCGTCTGGATAATCTGTTCAATCTTTTCGCCAAGCCGGGTTTCGCCATCCTTTCCAACCGTCATGGAGACAAAAATGGGGAGGCCAAATTCATGGGCCACTTTGGCAACGAGCTGTGCTTCCTGTAGATGTGTAAAGGTCTCGAACATGAAAAAATCGACCCCTTCGTCGGCCAAAATGGAGAGCTGTTCGCGGAAGGTCTTGGTCAGTTTATCAACCTTTGAATCGAGAAAAACCTCTCCTGATTTTAGGATCGGGCCGACGGAGCCCGCAACCAACGCATCATCACCCGCCGCTTCACGAGCCAGCTTTACTGCCGCACGGTTAATGGCTTCGAGCTGGTCGGCCAGTCCGTGGCTTTGTAGCTTGATGCGGTTGGCCCCGAACGAATTGGTTTCAATCACATCTGCCCCCGCGTCGGCATATTCCTGATGAATCCCGCCAATCAGTTTTGGATTCGTCACGCACAGATGCTCGTAGCAGGTGTTGATAAACACGCCCTTCGAGTAGATCATCGTCCCCATCGCCCCATCAAAAATCAGCGGGTGTTCGGTGAGGCGTTCAAGTATATTTTTCATATCTATTCTCCAGCCATTCCATATTTGGCAGATTCAATATTCAGTCTTAAGTTCGGTAGGCTTGATCGTGTGTTCCGACATCGAGCAGTACAATTTCACTTTCGTTCAACGCTAAGACAAGCACAATTCGGTGGCTGTAGGTCAGCGAAACGGCGTGTTTGCCGGCTAGGTTTCCCTTTAGTGGATGAAGGCGCAGTTTGGGGTGATTGGGGTTATCCCTTAGTTGGGTCAATGTTCGTTCAAATTCACCTCTTAAATCGGGGTTCTTTTTCAGGAACTTTCGGG
>JAOZSZ010000089.1 GCA_029939385.1 Pontiella sp.
AGGATCTTCTTTACGTTATGCGGCCGCAACGGGTTAAGCAGTAGCCCAACATTATCCCACTCTTCCGCATAGCTTAGCGGTGCAATATTTTCTAGAACATGGCTAATGGATTGAAGTTTCATGCCGCGCATTATGCACGATGCTCAAAAACCAGAAAGGCAAATATGGCGAGGTCGAACTTGATTTTTTGATGACTAGTTTTAGAATCGTTTTCAACAACCAAGAGGAGCACGAAATGAAAAAATGGAAATGTGTTTGCGGCTATACCCATGATGGTAACGACGTATGTGAGATTTGTCCCAAGTGCGGTGCAGCGGGTTCGGTCTTTACCGAATTGGGAGAAACAGAAGCAATTTTAATTGAACGCTCGCGCAATACCAACGCGCTTCATGCTCAGTTGGTTGACCTTGCGCGCCAGATCGAGCGTATTTGTGAGGCCGGAATTAAGGATGCTCTCGATCCAGGATGCGTCGATGTATTTGAGAAAAGCCTGAAAGCCTCTTACATCCAAATGAAACTCTCCATGACCGAAATGCAGGGCCACATGGGCAAGGGGAAGTGGGGATAAAGAAATTTGAATCGCAAAAAAACGCCTCGGATTCCTCCAGGGCGTTTTTGTGTTTCCAGAGATTGGAACTTATTTTAGGGCCATTTGGATGAAAATCATCACGAAGAGGGCCACGGTTTCTACGATACCGAGAGAGGTGAGGTAGTTACCAAATCCCTGCCCAGTTTCGGCCAGTGCATCGGAGCCAGATGCCCCCACCTTGCCTTGATACCAAGCGGACATACCCATCGCAATACCGCCGATAATGCCTGCACCCAGCACGGCGGGCCACATGACGACAGCAGATGCCAAGAGGGCCATTTTATTGAAGGCGAGCAACAATAGCAGTCCGTAGATAGTCTGCGAGAGTGGTGCACCAATGAATACGAGCAGGATAAATGGGGCGGGCTTCCCCTGCAGGTAGCATTTTTTCCATGCGCCAATGCCGGCCATGGCTGCGGTTCCTGTTCCAAGTGCCGATCCGATTGCGGCAAATGCGAGAGCGGCGGCTCCGCCAAGTTTAATCATTGCGGGGGCTAATTCGGGGGCTAGGTCTAACATTTTATTTCCTCCTGTTATCGATGCTGTTAGTTAAAGGTTATCGCTATTTTTTCTAAAAGGGTTGAAGTGAATGCCGGCCCATTCGACACCGGCATGGCTTGAAAACTCGAGAGTGTTAAGGCGGATTCCGTGTACCATCACGCCCATGGCACCGAGAACGATATTAAGTCCGTGTCCGGCAAAAAGAATCAAGGCGGCCCCGATCGAGGCGAACCCATTAAATCCGATGTCCATGGCCATTCCATTAAACGCTTGGGCAATTGCTAGCGAGGCGGCCCCTACGGCGTACAGACGAACATACGAAATGATATCCACGAAATTATTGATCACGTCTAGGGCCAGAGTGATGAGTCCGAAATAGGATTTCGTTAGGACCAGGCTAAGAATAATTAAACCAATACCCATTCCCAACAGAGGAAGTTGGGTGGTGGCTACCCACGTGGGCAACTCAATGTAGAGCACCATATTCAGTACAACACTGAAGAGCGTCCAAGTGCAACAGAGCCAACCTAGATCGGCCAGAGCCGCCCATGAGTTTATCTTTCGGATCAGGTTCCATCCGTGTGCCAGCGTTAGGTGCAACGTCCCGATGGAAAAGCAGATGAACATGATGTGGTTTGCCGCAAGGTCGGAATTTCTGATGCCTTCGGCCATTTTTCCGGTCATGTAGTCGTTGGTCAGGGCGCGTAGTGGCGCCGGAAGAGCATCGATCGAGATTCCGAAATAGTTCCCCGTCAACGCACCGAAGACCACGCAGAACGTACTCATAATCAAAAGCAGGTTCAGGCCGGGTTGTGCCGCAGCATTGCCTTTGGTTTTAAATTTCCCAAACAGGGTCAATGCAATAAAGAGGAATCCATAGCCGGCATCACCGATAATAAAGGCGAAGAAGATGCTAAGAAAGATAAGAAACAGGGCGCTGATATCGAGTTCTTTATACCCTGGAACAACACCAATCAGGTTCAGCACAGCCTTAATGGGGGAGACCCATTTCGGGTCGCGCAAGAGGGTGGGAGGGGTGTCGTCGTCGGAGACGTCTTCGAACTTAAATCCCCATCCATTTTCCTCGGCGGCAGCCACAAGGTCGGCTTCACGGTCAGCGGGATAGAAACCTTTGAGATAGGTAACGGCCGACTCGGCACCCATTCCTTGGCGGACTTCGAGATAGTTGACGCCGTCAGCAGCATTTCCCTCGATTTGTTCAACAAGTTTTCGATCGCCAGCATATTGCTGGAATTTGGCTTCAGTTTCTTCGAGCGCCTTGGTGGTTTTTTCGAGGTAGTGTTTGATCTGCGCGAGAGATTGGTCGGGCAGGCGAACCTCGTGTGCAGAAAGGGAGAACTCTTGGTGGGCGGCGGCAAGCACATAGATTAGGTTTTTGCTGCGGTTGAGTTCCGAGATGGTCACACCGTCCGGAATTTCTGGTGGCGACTTGATCAGGAATTCGTAGAGCTTGATGTAGAGGCCTTGCTCGTTCAGCTTTTCGATTTTACGCGGATCGAAGTCGCCAAAAGGAGCGATACGTACTTGCTCGTGCTCTAGACTTTGAAGGGTTTCCTTGAGCTCCTTTTCGCGGTGAATGAGCTTCCATACATGATCGACGAGCTTATCGGGATCCGTACAGGAGGGTTCGGTTTCGGGGTGTGTTTCAAGCACGTCCTTCGCCCGCTGGACGTAGAGCAGGTGGTTGCGCGCTTCATCCAAAGCCGAACCTTCTGGGGGCTGGATATGTTCCACATGCACGACATGTAGGTCGCGTAGTTTGAGCAGGGTCTGCTCCTGTTGCGCTGGGGTGCACAGAAGCGTCAGTTTTTTCATCTTAACGATCATGCGCTTTTCCCTTTAGCAATTTTAGAGCGGGCGACGGCGGCGGTTTGCTGATCCCCCATGAAGATGCGGATAACGCGAATGTTTTCTTTGGCTTCTGGAATCTTTATTTTTTCAAATAGATTAACGCGCTGCGAGGTTGTACGAAGTTCGTCGGCTAAGAGACGATGTTGTTCTTCGAAAATCTGCCGTTCGACGCGTAAGCGAGTGAGCTGCTTCATCACGCGGATACCTTCATCCGTCCAGGGGTCGGTTTCAAATAAGTTGGGCGTGGCTTCGATGAATGTAAGGTCGTCGAGGATCGGAATATTTACCCCAGCAATATTTCCGAATGAAGTGAGTAACTTGTCGACCTGCGCATATGGAGAAAGATCAACGGGGTCCGAATAGAGCTGAATCCAAGAGCTAAGTTGGGCGCGGGCCTCTTGCTCCTCGTCCTGCTTTTCGAGGATCAGTTGATCAAGCCCTCGCATCTCCATTTGCAATTGCTGCTTTTTCAATTGCAGGGTTGGAAGATAGCGCTGGAATCGCGCCATCGAATCTCGCTGCGTCTTAAGCTCGTTTTTGGTTAACTTGATTTTCGCCATGATCAAACAGTTATCGGTTAATGGTTATGGGTCTTCAACGCTATGCGTTGCTCGGCCAAAACTTATCGGTGAGCTTGGAAGCAATTCCGGTTTCTGCGGGATCGAAACAGTCGGCCAAGATTTTCCAACCATTGTCGAGGGCATCTTCGAGCGCAATATTGACGGTGATATCCATCATTTCCTTTTCGAATCGGTCTCCATATTTAAGCAGTTTGGTATCCCAGTCGCTCATACGGAAGCCCATGGATTGCTTTTCAAGCGTTTCCTTAAAGGAGGCATAAAGCTGAATCATGGTATCCATGATGGTCCGGTGGTCGTCGCGCGTGCGGTCGTTCACCTGCTGCTTCAAACGGCTAAGCGAACCGAAGGGCTCGATGCGGCCGTTCTTGAGGTAAAACTGACCTTCGGTGATGTAGCCGGTGTTATCCGGTACGGGGTGGGTCACGTCGTCGCCCGGCATCGTGGTGACGGCCAAAATAGTGATTGATCCACTACCTTCGAAGTCGACGGCCTTTTCATAGCGGGCGGCGAGTTGGGAGTAGAGGTCACCGGGATAGCCACGATTCGATGGAATTTGTTCCATCGTAATGGCGACTTCCTTCATGGAGTCGGCAAAGTTGGTCATATCGGTCAGGAGTACGAGCACGCGCTTATCTTCCAAGGCAAACTTTTCGGCGACGGCCAGGGCCATATCTGGAACAAGCAGGCATTCGACGGTCGGGTCGGAGGCCGTGTGGATAAACATGACCGAGCGCGAGAGTGCACCGCTTTCGTCGAGCTTGTCGCGGAAGAAGAGATAGTCGTCGTGCTTTAGACCCATGCCGCCGAGAATGATGATATCGACTTCAGCCTGTAGAGCGATCTGCGCGAGCAGCTCATTGTAGGGTTCACCTGCCACCGAGAAGATGGGCAACTTCTGCGATTCGACCAAGGTGTTGAACACGTCAATCATCGGGATGCCGGTACGGATCATGTTGCGCGGAATAATACGCTTGGCTGGGTTGACGGACGGGCCGCCGATTTCGATCATATTTTCTTCGATGATCGGGCCGTTGTCGCGAGGAACGCCGGAGCCGGTGAATACACGCCCGAGTAGGTTTTCTGAGAAGGGGACCTGCATGGCTTTCCCGAGGAAGCGTACTTTGGCATCGGTTCCAATACCACGGCCTCCTGCAAAGACCTGGAGAAATACATTATCGTCTTCCAGACGAATCACCTGCGCGAGTGAGCTTCCGTGCATGGCCTCGACTTGCGCCAGCTCGCCGTTGGTCACCCCGTCGGCCTTCACCACAATAACGTTGCCAGTAATCTGTTCGATTCGGTGGTATACTTTATTCTGCATAGTCTGAAACCTCCGCGAGCATTTTAGTCATTTGCTCTTCTATTTGTTTAAATTCATCCGAGTTGTAGGAGATCACATTCCAGTCCTTGCAGGTTTGAGTGAGCTTATGAAAAAAGCTTCGCGCTTCGTCCTGTCCGGGGAATTTCATCTTGGTATTCAATAATTTGACCAGCTTGCCGAAGACATATTCCTGCCGCTCGATGGCGCACGAAGAGTCGGTCTCGTCGAAGGCGTTCTGCTGGAGATAGGTGGCGTCTACATATTCGGACTTAAGGTAGGTCACAAAATCATCAATCGAGGTACCTTCCTCGCCGACCACCTTCATCATTTGACCCACTTCGCTGCCGGCGTGAAGCAACTTACGGGCGGCGGTCACATTTTCTTCGTCCACGACGCTTGGATATTTACTCCAGCTTTCGAGCGGATCAATTGCGGGGTAGCGCCGGGCATCGGAGCGGGAGCGGGAGAGGCCATGGAACGCCCCAACCACTTTAAGGGTTGCTTGTGTTACCGGTTCTTCAAAGTTGCCGCCGGCCGGAGAAACGGTGCCGCCAATGGTGACAGAACCTAGGGTTCCGTTATTCAGACGAACCACGCCGCCTCGTTCATAGAAAGAGGCAATTACCGATTCGAGATAGGCGGGAAAGGCTTCCTCTCCTGGAATTTCTTCCAGTCGACCGGACATTTCGCGTAGAGCTTGTGCCCAGCGAGAGGTGGAGTCGGCCAACAAGAGAACGTCGAGACCCATCTGGCGATAGTATTCGGCTAGCGTCACGCCGGTATATACCGAGGCTTCGCGGGCGGCCACCGGCATTGAGCTGGTGTTGCAAATAATGATGGTACGATCCATCAGGCTTTTTCCGGTACGAGGATCAGTTAGTTCGGGGAATTCGCGGAGGGTTTCTACCACTTCGCCAGCCCGTTCACCACAGGCCGCAATAATCACGATATCAACCTCTGCGTTGCGCGACATAATCTGTTGTAAAACGGTCTTTCCCGCACCGAATGGCCCCGGCACGCAGAACGTTCCGCCCTTCGCAATAGGAAAGAAGGTATCAATTGTACGAAGCTTGGTGGCCATCGATTCCGTAGGGCGCAGGCGTTCGGCATAACACTTGATCGGCATTTTTACGGGCCAAATTTGCATGATAGTGACATGAACGGTGTTGTCTTTATGGTCTCGAAGAACGGCAATCACTTCCTCGACCGTATATTCTCCAGCCTCAGTAATTTTTTCGACCGTCCTTTTTCCCTGTAGTTTAAAGGGAGCCATAACCCGGTGATTGAACATGCCCTCGGGAATAATGCCGAGGGTGTCGCCTGCCACAACCGTATCGCCAACCTTGATATGGGGCGTGTAACTCCACTTAATATCGCGGGGCAGAGGCTTGAGATAGGTTCCTCGTTGAAGAAAGAATCCACATTCTTCGGCGAGTGCGGGGAGTGGATTTTGAAGTCCG